>JAGUYQ010000162.1 GCA_020061285.1 Betaproteobacteria bacterium | reverse complement strand
GCCAGGCGCGCTTCCGCCTCGTCAACCGGCACGCGGCCGGACAATTCCTCTATGCGCTTTTCCTGTTCGGCCAGCCTGGTTTGATACTTTCGCCCCTTCAAGGCGGCTTGCCACGAGGCGAGGGCCGCCCCGAGGGCTATTCCGAGAACAACGAGCAGCAGGGTGATCAACGATGAACCTCTCGATGTTGCGTGCTCAGGAGACGAGCTTCTTGATCGAGCCGATCACCGCCGCGCCGTTGAAGGGCTTGACGATCCAACCCTTGATGCCGGCGGCCTTGCCGCGTTCCTTCATGGCGGGGCTGTTTTCCGTGGTCAGCATGATGATGTTGAGGGCGCTGTTCTTGAGTTCGCTGCGGATTTTCTCGGCCATGGTCAGGCCGTCCATGTTGGGCATGTTGACGTCGCATACCGCCAGCTTGATGGAGGGGTCGGCCTTGAGCTTTTCCAGCCCGTCCCTGCCGTCCATGGCGGCGGTGACCGTCAGGCCGTTGGCCGTGAGGAAATCGCACACCTCGGTGCGAACGGTGCTGGAATCGTCTACCACAAGTACTTGTGCCATGGTGTCTCCTAAAGTGTCGTCGTGCTGAAAATGAAATTGCCGGGGTCAGAAAAGTTCGAGTTCGCCGGAGCTGACCAGAGATTCGACGGTGGGGTTTTCCTTGAACTCTTCGGGGGCCCAGTTCAGGTTGAAAACGAAGCGTTGATAAACGGGCACCGGCTCGGCGTCGGGTCGGTCGCGTTCCCGCAGGGTGTATTTGAAGCAAAGCTGGGGGTCGTCGGAGCCGAAGGAAATGTAGCCGCGGTGGTGGTTGATGATGATTGGCACCTGGGTCCGCATCAGATTGTCGGCGTTGTCGCCGGGGCCGGCGTAGCGGTTCTTGAAGGAGCCCCACACCAGGTTGGTGGCTTCGCCCAGGATGTTGTTCATTTCGCGGAAATTCACCGCTTCGTCCTCGCTGCCGCCGTTGCGGCGGATGAGGCCCATCATGGCATTTTCCGATGCCTGCAACATCATGTAGCCGCGGCACCAGTTGCTGTCGATGGCGATCATGGTGAACACCTCGCCGTAGATAATGCGGTCCTTGACGAGGTAGGGCGTTTCGACGTCGATGTCGCAATTGCGGAACAGGGTTTCCAGCGAAGAGCGGGTCATCTCGGTGATGCCGCGCACCAGTTCGGTGGGGTAGATTTGGCTGAAAATCGATGCCTCCAGGGTGGCCCGGAGTTGGTGCAGGTCGGTCAGGGTGTAGGCGCAGCGGAACATGGCGGCGTCCTTCTCGGACAGGCCGGCGACGCT
The DNA here is from genome assembly GCA_020061285.1 of Betaproteobacteria bacterium. The sequence continues at coordinate 2,479 of JAGUYQ010000162.1, read as the reverse complement.
GGGCACCGAATCGCGGCGCAGGAACATCGGCAATTCCGGGCGCGAGCGGTGAATCTTGCGTGCCAGTTCCATGCCCTTGCCGGGTTCGCCGCCGAAGTTCTCGTAGAGCATGATGCCACCGAGATCGACGTTGGATTCGAGGATGGCCATGACGCTCGCTTCGTCCCTGCGCTGGGGCCGGATACCCACCAGGCCGCATTCCTCGTAAAACGCTTTGAGGCTGTCCGAATGGGTGCGGGTATCGTCCAGCACCAGGACTTTGCTTACCAGTAATTTGTCAGCGATCATTCATTCACCTTGTTGTTTAGTGATGGAGTGCCCGGTGGCTGCCCGTGCGGAATGGCGGCACTGTGTTTGGGGTCCACACGGGGTAATCATCGTCCGGGGGCGGCTTCAGGGTAATCCGCCGGGGCCGAAACGGGCTTTCAAGGCGGCGCTGGCCGCCATTCGGGCATGGGCAGATAGGGGCGGGAGCGCAAGGGTCCCGCCGCCGGATACGCCCGGCCTTATGCGATCACGCGAAGCTCCCCGCCTTTGGCCTGGATTTCCGCCAGATCGTTTTCGTCGTCGAAATCGTACTCGGCGAAATCCTGGTGGTCGCTGTCGTCCACATGGGCGAAGAGGCTCTTCGGCAGGCACACGACGGTGACGAACTGGCGGAAGTCCGCGCCGACGTCTTGATCGACGAAGCGAATCTCGACCTTGCCGTTCTCGCGTTTGGCAAAGTTCTGCACCGCGTCCATGCCGACGCCGCGCCCCGAAACCTCGGTTACCTGTTGGGCGGTGGAGAAGCCGGGGCGGAAAATCTGGTGGGCGATTTCCTCGTCGCCGAGAGTGTCGTCGGCACCGATCAGCCCCTTCTCGACGGCCATCTTGCGGACACGGGCCAAGGCCAGGCCGCGGCCGTCGTCGCTGAGCTTGATCTCCACCATGTCGTTGGCGGCGTCCATCTCCAGGCGGATCGTGCCGGCCTCGGGCTTGCCGTGGGCGTGGCGTTCTTCCGGGCTTTCCAGGCCGTGGTCCACGGAGTTGCGAATGAGGTGGACGAAAATATTCTTCAGGGTGCCGCTGGCTTGGTTGCGCACCACGTAGCCGTTGTCCTCGATCTCGACCATGGGGGGCACCTTCCCCAGTTCCATCGCCAGGGACGGCAGGGACTTGAAGACGTCGGCAAAGGTCTCGCCGATTTTCTCCGTGCCGAGGAGGTGCAGCACCTTGCGCACGGCGTCGCGGGCGGCGAGCAGTTCGTGGAGGTTGGCGGTGTTGACCGTTTCGAGGCGTTGGAGGGTTTCGCGGATTTGCTTCTTGTCCACCAGCAGGTAGCGGCCGCTGCTGCCGCGCGGACCGGAGCCCTTGCGCCCGAGGCTGACTTCGTTGATCTTGGCGTAGTTTTTCACCGCGCTCTTCACGCCCGCCAATTCCTCCAGCAGGGAGGCCTGGTCCCAAACGATGTCGGGGTAGCGCTTGCGCATCTCGTCGTAGGTCTGCTCGGCTTCGTGGACGACGTTGGTCAGGTTCTTGAGGCCGTAAGTGCGGGCGTTGCCCTTGACGGTGTGCATGTTGCGGAACAAATGGGCAATGGCGTCGGCATCCTGGCGGGGGTGGGCGTGAATCAGGTGCTCGTTTTCCTCCAGGAGCTTGGCCGAGTTGTCGATGAACTCGAAGAACTTATCCTGGCTGACGGCGAGGATTTCGCCGATGATTTCCAGTTCGCGCTTCTTCTCGTTGGCTTCGGCGGCCAGCATGCGCAGTTCGGTGACGTCGCGGACGCACAGGAGCAGGCGGACGATGGTGCCGGCGTCGTCGATGATCGGCGACCAGTTCAGGTCGAGTATCTTCACCTGGCCGTTGGCCATGGTTTTTTCGATCTCGCCGACAAAGAGGTGCTCGTTGAACTCGAAGTTCATCAGGTCCTCGCCGATGCAGGCGCCGCCGGCGGCCTCGACCTGGGACAGGAGATCGACGCCGAGGTTGGTGTTGGAGAAAACCAGGTCCATCATGCCGCGGCCGGCGATGTCCCCGGTCTCGAAAATGGTTTCGAGGTAGGCGGAGTATTCCGGGTGGACCTTGTTGCCCTCGGTGATGGTCAAAATGCCCTGGGGCATGTTTTGCAGCATGGTCTGGATGTCGGTGGTCTTCTGCCGCAACAGGGCCGAGCTCTCCTGAATCTTGGCGATCATGCTGTTGAAGGCGGTGATGGAACGGCCGATTTCATCCTGGCGATCGACCGGCACCCGGCGGGTGAAGTCCTGGCTGGTGGCGATCTCGGTCATCATCGCCTGCATCCGGCTGATCGGGCGGATGATCTGGCGGTAAAGGAGGGCGCCGATGGCGGACAGAATAAGGATGGCGACAAGGGTGACGCTCAACAGGGTCGTCACGGTGTTGGACAGATTGTGGTTCAGGGCCTCGATGGCCTCGTCCTTGGTCCGGGTTTTTTCGGTCCGCAGGGTGGTGAGAATCTGCCGCAATTCCCTTT
>JAGUYQ010000151.1 GCA_020061285.1 Betaproteobacteria bacterium | reverse complement strand
GCCAGGCGCGGCACCTCTCCCCATACCAGCAGGCCGAGGAGGGCAGAAAACACCACCGTGCTGTAGGCCAGGCTGCCCACGGTCAGGGTTTCCCCCTCGGCATAGGCACGGGTCATGGCGAGCTGGGCCAGGGTGGCGGTACCCCCCAGCGCCATCAGCAGGCCGGCGCTATTCCAGCCGACAGGGTGAAATTCGTGCAGCACCATCCACACCCCGCCGCCGACGGAGGAAATCAGCGTGAAGTAGAACACCACCCGGTAGGGCGGTTCGCCGATGCGTCCGAGATTTTTCACGTTGAGATAGGCGATGGCGGCGAAAAACCCCGATGCCAATCCCATCAGGCCGGCCTGCAACTGGCCCCGCTCGAAGCTGGGCTGCAACAGCAACGCCACGCCGACGAAGCCGATGAGGATGGCGGCCACCAGGGGCCAGCGGGGCCGCTCCCCCAGGGCCAGCACGGTGAGAAAGGCAAGGAACAGGGGGGAGGTATAGTTGAGGGTCATCGCCGTCCCCAGGGGCAGGTGGCTGAGACCGTAGAAAAACAGCATCAGGGCGGTAAAGCCGGACAGGCCGCGCCACAGGTGAGGGCGCCAGTGGGGCGTGCCCAGGCGCCCGCCCCGCAGGCGGGCGATGGCGAAGATGGCGACCAAGCCGAACAGGGAACGGTAAAACACCAATTCGGCGGTGGAAAACTGCTCGGCTCCCAGTTTGACGAACACCCCCATCAGGCTGAACAGCGCCCCCGCCACCACCATCCACAGGGCGCCGCGGATACGCAAGGATGACAAACGGCGGCGCCTGTTGGACTTTACTTCATCCGTCACAACCTGATCTGCCGCCGCAGAAAGCGGTGGAAATGCTCCATGCCGATTTCGGTGGGCTCCTGGTAGGGCCCCACTTCGCTGATGCCCTGGGCCCACAGCACGGCGCGGCCGTCCTGCATGCGCTCGCAGATGTCCCGGTCCTCGATGGCGGTCTCGTTGTAGGCGGCCTGCTCGGCCTCCACGTACTCCCGCTCGAAGAGGACGATATCCTCGGGGTAATAGAATTCCACCACGTTGGTGCAGTGGCCGATGCCACGGGGGATGATGGTGGACAACACCAAGGTATTGGGATAAATCTCCACCATCACGTTGGGGAAGTAGGTCAGCCACACGGCGCCGAACTTGGGCAGGTCCCCCTTGTTGTACTTCAAAATCTGCTCGTGCCACTTGGCGTAGACAGGCGAACCGGGATTCTTCAAGCCCTTGTTCACCCCCACCGTCTGCACGCTGTACCAGTCGCCGAACTCCCACTTCAGCTCGTCGCAGTCCACGCATTGGCCCAGGCCGGGGTGGAAGGGAACGACGTGGTAGTCCTCCAGGTAGACCTCGATGAAGCACTTCCAGTTGATGGGGTATTCGTCGATCTGCACCCGGTCCAGCTTGTAACCGGAGAAGTCGATATCCATCGCCACCCCGAGCTTGGCCAAGTCCTCGGCCACCTCCCGGCGGCCGGAGAACAGCAGCCCCTTCCAGTTTTGCAGCGGCGTGCGCTGCAAATTCAGGCATGGGTCGGCGGAGAAATGGGGCGCCCCCATCAGCTTGCCGGACAGGTCGTAGGTCCAGCGGTGCAGGGGACAGACGATGTTGGGCGTGTTGCCGCTGCCCTTGAGCATGATCGCCTGGCGGTGGCGGCAGACGTTGCTGATCATCTCCACGCCGTTGGGGCTGCGCACCAGGGCCTTGGCGTTGTCCAGCCATTCGGGGACGAAGTAATCGCCGGGATTGGGCGTCAGCAGTTCGTGGCCCACGTACCCTGGACCGTCATCGAAGAGGAGTTTCATCTCCAATTCGTAGACCTTCGGATCGAAATACCAGGAAATCGGCAATTGCGGCATCCCGTTCATCGTTTTCAACACCCCGGAAGTAGTTGCCAAGCCCGTCATGATTAGACAATCCCCTTTGCCATAGAAGTTGACCAAAAAACCTTGATTATCGGACTGTTATATATAGACAAAAGGGGGCTATTGTACCCCAACCCCCTCCCCGCGCAACCGCGGCAGGGCTTGGCCGACCTTGCAAGCCGGGTGGAGAGGCGCTATATCTTTCTAAGTCATCGCCACCGCAAATGCCTCGGTGATGGAGCACGAATTGGCATTTTGAGATGCAAGCCAGTACAATGTAGACAAATTCAGTCAAGTTCTATAGATTAGATTAAGTTTAATCCTGACCGGCGCCCCACCACGCCGTCTTCACAACCCTCTGGAGAACAAGCATGGAACACAAACTTCCCGACCTGCCCTTTACCAAGGACGCCCTGGCCCCCCACATGTCCGCCGAGACCCTGGAATACCACCACGACAAGCACCACCAGGCCTACGTCACCAACCTGAACAACCTCATCAAGGGCACCGACTTCGAAAACCTGGAACTCGAAGAGATCGTTAAAAAAGCTCCCGCCGGCGGCGTCTACAACAACGCCGCCCAGGTGTGGAACCACACCTTCTTCTGGAACTGCCTCAAGCCCAACGGCGGCGGCGAGCCCAGCGGCGCCCTGGCCGACGCCATCAAAGCCAAGTGGGGCTCCTTCGACGAATTCAAGAAAGCCTTCCAGGCCTCCACCGTGGGCAACTTCGGTTCCGGCTGGACCTGGCTGGTGAAAAAGGCCGACGGCTCCGTCGATATCGTCAACATGGGTGCCGCCGGCACCCCCCTGACCACCGGCGACAAGGCCCTGCTCACCATCGACGTGTGGGAGCACGCCTACTACATCGACTACCGCAACCTGCGCCCCAAGTTCGTCGAGACCTTCCTCGCCAGCCTGGCCAACTGGGATTTCGCGGCGAAGAACTTCGCCGCTTAGGCCGCCGTTTCGCATCGCATGAACAGGGCCCGCGAGGGCCCTTTCTTTTTTCGCTGGCCCCCGGCCCTGTACAATGGCGCCTTTTATTTCGGATTTCGAGCATGTGGTTCAAGAATCTGCAAATCTACCGTCTCCCCGCCGGCTGGAACGTCACCGCCGCCCAGATCGAAGAACGGCTTGCCCGCCACCCCCTCCAGCCCTGCGGCGGCCTGGAGATGCAAAGCCGCGGCTGGGTGCCCCCCGGCAAGGGTGACGCCCTGGTCCACTCCCTCAACCGGCAGATGCTGATCGCCATGGGGGTGGAGCAGAAGCTGCTCCCCACCGCGGTGGTCAACCAACTGGCCGAGGAAAAGGCCGATTTCATCGAGGCCCAGCAGGGTTACCGGCCCGGCCGCAAGCAACTGCGCGAGTTGAAGGAGCAGGTGATGTCGGAACTGTTGCCCCGCGCCTTCAGCCGCCGCCGCACCGTCCACGCCTGGATCGACCCGGTCCACGGCTGGCTGGCGGTGGACGCCGCCAACAGCGCCAAGGCGGAAGAGATGCTGGGCCTACTGCGGGACAGCCTGGACGACTTCCCCCTGGCCCTGCTGAAGACCCGGCAATCTCCCGTCGCCGCCATGACCGGCTGGCTCGCCGCCGGGGAATCCCCCGCCGGCTTCACCATCGACCGCGACTGCGTCCTCCAGGCTCCCAACGAGGAAAAGGCCACCGTGCGCTACACCCGGCACACCCTCGACGGCGAGGAAGTCCGGCGCCATATAGCCGACGGCAAGTTCGCCTCCCGCCTCGCCCTGACCTGGAACGACCGCATCTCCTTCGTCCTCAACGACCAGATGCAGGTGAAACAGATGGCTTTCCTCGACATCCTCAAGGAAGAGGCGGAATCCCAGGCCGACACCGCCGACGAGCAGTTCGATGCCGATTTCGCCCTCATGGCCGGAGAACTGGCCCGCTTCCTGCCCGACCTGGTGGAAGCCCTCGGCGGCGAGGAAAAAGAAGGCCCGTAGCACCCGTTCTTCGCGGCGAAGGAGGCACAAAACTTGCCTCCCCCCCGCTTTCCGTTCTAACATGCCCCCTCCCCGGCGCGGCCTTCATGACGTGGTCGCCGCGCCGAATCATTCGCCATTACGGCCCCCTCCCCTGGCATGCCCTTCAGGGGAACTCGCGGGTGACGAGCGCTTCTAAACCCTTGAAGCCTCGCCGCTCACCCACTAGAAAAACAACAACAAATCCATTCCCCGTCACCCAACGGTGATTTGCTTTTTCAAGAGGAGCGCCCTGTTCATGACCATGACCAGCCAGCAAGCTTTACCCGCCGAAACCCCCGTCGGCCTACCCTACAAATCCTATCTGCTGCACAATTTTCGCGACATTCCGCAAATGGCCAAGCTGTCGGAAGAGCAGAAGTTCGACATCGAAGTCGTCGGCCACGTGCTGCCCTTCAAGGCCAACAACTTCGTCGTCGATCACCTGATCGACTGGGACAAGGTTCCCGACGACCCGATATTCGTCCTCACCTTCCCCCAGCGGGGCATGCTGCAAGCCGAGCACTACGACGAAATCGCCGGCCTGCTGAAAAGCGGCGCAGACCAGGCCACCCTCAGCGCCGCGGCCAACCGCATCCGCATGGAGCTCAACCCCCACCCGGCGGGGCAGATCGACCACAACGTGCCGGTATTCCACGGCGAGCAACTCCACGGCATGCAGCACAAGTACCGCCAGACGGTGCTGTTTTTCCCCAGCCAGGGGCAGACCTGCCACGCCTACTGCACCTTCTGCTTCCGCTGGCCGCAGTTCGTGGGCATTTCCGACCTCAAGTTCGCCAGCCGGGAGATCGACACCCTGGTGGCCTATCTCAAGGAGCACCCGGAAGTCACCGACGTGCTGTTCACCGGCGGAGACCCCCTGATCATGTCGGCCAAGAACCTGGCCGGCTACATCGAGCCCCTGCTCAGCGCCGACCTGCCCAACCTGCGCCGCATCCGCCTCGGCACCAAGGCCCTGTCCTACTGGCCCTACAAGTTCATCAGCGACAAGGACAGCGAGGAGCTTCTCGCCCTGTTCCGCAAGGTCGGCGACGCCGGCAAACACTTGGCGCTGATGGCCCACTTC
>JAGUYQ010000010.1 GCA_020061285.1 Betaproteobacteria bacterium | reverse complement strand
TTTCGACCCCACCAACAACCAGATTCCCGTGGACCAACACATCATCGTCGGCTGGGGGCGCGATTACGGCGACGTTACCCCCCTCAAGGGCGTGATCTTCGGCGGCGGCGAGCATGAGCTGGAGGTTTCGGTGGATGTGCGGAACCTGGGCGGCTGACCGCAGGAAACTCCTAATTTCATGTTCTCGTCTGCCGCAGCATAATCAGGGATCGTCCCTGTAGCGGATAGGATTTTCCGGGTCGCGCCATCGTCGCCGGTTTGCGTCTCTCAACCCCCTTGTCTAGTTGCGGCATGTTTCCCGGCGGGTTCTCGTGGCGGAGCGCCCCCGCGCCTTCCGGGTGCATGGTCACGCGAAATATTCTCATGCTCAAAAACGATGCAGCCCTCGAACTCGACGCCAGTGCCGCGTGTCGCATGGTAGCTGGGCCGGCAGATGGCATTCTCCACCGTGGCGCCCGCGACAATGTCGTTGCCGATGGGCTCTGGGGAGAGGCATTTCAGGCAAGCAAGTTGACTTGCACATTGACCCGCAGCATTGGCTTTGTCGCGCCAGGCCCGGTGAAACTGCCGGAGACAGGCGGCACCGCTTCGGGGTTGCGCGAAACCGCAACCGCTATATGACTGTTGCCGGTTACCTCGCCAGCAGTAGGATCGAAGCCCTTCCAACCCGTACCCGGCAGGTAGACCTCGGCCCAGGCATGGGTCGTTGCGTTGCCGGCCTCTGTCGCCGGGGCATGCAAATATCCGCTGACAAAACGGCTGGCCAAACCGAGGCAGCGACAAGCCTCGATGAAAAGCGTGGCGTAATCGCGGCAGGTTCCGCTACGCTGGGCTAGCGTGTGCGCAGGTGGCTGGACGCCGGCTTCGTCTCGCGTTTGATAACGAAATTGGTTGCTGATCGCCTGATTCAGCTTCACCAGCAAGCTAAAGGTTTCCATGCCGTTTAGCCCGAACTGTTGCAGCCAGTCATTGATGATTTGCTTGTCATTGAAGAAAGACAGACGCTGAAAAGCCGCCAGATCGACTTGATCGTCCAGCGCATACATGAAAGGATAATTCACCGCATAATTTTCGATCAGGAAGTCGAAAGGCGCATGATCGTAATGCTGGATAACGACTTCGCTGGCGACGATCAGCTTATCGGTGCGCTCCAGAAAATTAACGACCGCCAGGGAGTTATCATACACATCGCGTTGCCATTTGATGTTGTAGGCGGGGGTGATTTCCAGCCTGGATGTCTCGATACGCACGTCATGCCCTTCCCGCGGGCGCAGCAGGAGCCGGTGCGGGTTGAGCGTCACCTGGGTGGGAAAGAGATATTCCGTCAGATGTTTAATGCGCAGTCTCTGCATCGCAATTCAATCCGGCGCCGAGTCCAGCATCTCAACGTGAACCGACATTTCCCGGGGAGACAAAGCCGGGCCGAACTGGTTGAAAATGGCTACGTCGGCGGCGTCACGTCCATAGGCGACGGTGACTCGTCCGCCTCTGGAATGAGGCTGGGTAGCATCGAAAATATACCAGCGGCCACCCACGTAAGCTTCGAACCAGGCATGAAAATCCATGGGCTCAAGTTCATGCAGGTAACCCACCACCATTCGTGCCGGGATGCATAGGCCGCGGCACAGGGCTATGCCCAGGTGCGCCAAGTCGCGGCACACTCCCTCGCGTTGCTGATTGACCTCTGCAGCAGATAACTGGAAGTGGATGGAGGATGGATTGAAACGGATATTATCGCGTATCCACTTTTCTATGGCGGCCACTTGATCGTAGCCTGGCGCCACGCCAGCCACAATTTCCTTGCCCATGTCTATGAACCGATCCGACTCGCAATAGCGCGTGGGCAAGAGATAAGTGAGAACTTCATCCGGCAGATTTTGCACATCCTTGAAAGGCGCACCCGGACTAACGTCGATGCCGTCAGCGGTCAGGATGTCCGCCGACGTGTGTATGGAAAATTCGCCCGGCGGAGCGACCAATCGCTGGCAAAGGTTGCCGTAATTGTCCGTATATTCGACGGCGAGCACACTGGGCCTCAAGGTATACGACTCGCGCGCCACCCATTGGTGTATCCCGCTGCGGGGACGAAGCATGAGGATAAAAGGCGTTTCCATGCTTACGTCGAAGGTTATGTCGCATCCAGTGCGAAGCCACATGGTCATTTCCCTTTCGCGCTCTTTCGAGGTGCAATGCTCAATGCTGGCTTGCTCATTTGGGCGCTATCCGCGATACCTCATGCACGGGGCCGCCAGCGGAGGTCGAGGGTGTGCGGATAGTCCTTGTTGACCTCTTCACGGGGTAATTCCACTGCCTTATCCGAGTCGGGTTTTTCCGCCGGCGTGTGTCCGTGGCTCCAAAAGCGGCTCACGCGCCGCGCCTCGGCCTCGTAGGCGTTGACCGGGAAGGTATCGTAATTGCGGCCGCCGGGATGGGCGACGTGGTAGGTGCAGCCGCCGACGGAGCGGCCGTTCCAGCTATCGACGACGTCGAACACCAGCGGCGCCTGCACGCCGATGGTCGGGTGCAGGGCCGAGGGCGGCGCCCAGGCGCGGTAGC
>JAGUYQ010000080.1 GCA_020061285.1 Betaproteobacteria bacterium | reverse complement strand
GTGTGCTCTTCCGATCTCATCCCGTTGCGTTTTTACCTATGCTTGCCCATGGCTGTGGAACGGCAGACCGAACCAGAATGACGGCTTGAACCGTCCCACGACATGCACCGAAACAACAATATACTGGAGGTTACATGCGTTTGATTCTGTTGGGCGGCCCAGGCGCGGGCAAGGGGACTCAGGCTAACTACATCAAGGAAAAATTCGGGATTCCCCAGATTTCCACCGGCGACATGCTGCGGGCCCACGTTAAGGCCGGTACCGAACTGGGCGTGAAAGCCAAGGCGATCATGGATGCGGGTGGTTTGGTGTCCGACGACATCATCATCGGCATGGTGAAAGAGCGCCTGACCCAGGACGACTGCAAGAACGGCTACTTGTTCGACGGTTTCCCCCGCACCATTCCCCAGGCCGAGGCCATGAAGGCCGCCGGCGTGCCCATCGACTACGTGGTGGAAATCGACGTGGCCGACGAGGAGATCATCAAGCGCATGTCCGGCCGCCGCGTGCACCTGGCTTCCGGCCGCACCTACCATGTGGTGTTCAATCCCCCCAAGGTGGCCGGCAAGGACGACGAAACCGGCGAAGACCTGATCCAGCGTGACGACGACAAGGAAGAAACCGTTAAGAAGCGCCTCGACGTTTATCATGCGCAGACCGAGCCCTTGGTGAAGTACTATTCCGATTGGGCCGCTTCCGGCGACGCCAAGGCGCCCAAGTGCGTGAAGATTCCCGGCGTCGGCAAGGTTGATGAAATTCGCGACGCGATTTTCAAAAGCCTGGGAGCCTGAGCCGTTTAGTTTGATGTGACTGTTATGCCGAAGACGATACCCGACTTTACCGAAAGAGAAATTTGGGCGGTGGAAACCGCCGTCAAGGAGCGCTACTGCAAGGCCGTGGAAATCCAGCAGGCCGACGTGGAGTTGCGCCTCGACCCGGTCATGCCGGTGCTGACCGCCTGTCCCGCCTTGGTGTGGCAGGAGCAGAATTGCACCTTCCTGGTGGCCAAGGTGGGCGAGAATCGCTTTCGCCCCCAGTTTTTCTATTCGGTGCGGGAGCAATACGGCACCGGCCAGGCGGAATACGACGACCTGGCCGAGTGCGTGATCACGCTCCTCAAGGTCCAGGCCGACCAGGAAAGCAAGCGGCTGGCGGAGCAAGGCACCTAGATTCGGGATTTCGGCGGCAGGGCAGTATGCTGGACTAACCATTCCAAGAAAGGGAGACAAGCAGCATGGCCAAGAAGAACGCTTTCTACGCCCAATCCGGCGGCGTTACCGCCGTCATCAACGCTTCCGCCTGCGGCGTCATCGAGACCGCCCGCAAGCACAAGGACAAGGTCGGCAAGGTGTACGCCGGTCGCAACGGCATCATCGGCGCCCTGACCGAAGACCTCATCGACACCTCCAAGGAATCCGACGCAGCCATCGCCGCCCTGCGCTACACGCCCTCCGGCGCCTTCGGTTCCTGCCGTTTCAAGATGAAAAGCCTGGAAGACAACAAGCTGCAATACGAGCGCCTGATCGAGGTGTTCAAGGCCCACAACATCGGCTACTTCTTCTACAACGGCGGCGGCGACTCCGCCGATACCTGCTTCAAGGTATCCCAGTTGTCCGAATCCATGGGCTACCCCATCCAGGCCATCCACGTGCCCAAGACCGTGGACAACGACCTGCCCATCACCGACTGCTGTCCCGGCTTCGGCTCCGTGGCCAAGTACATCGCCGTCTCCACCCTGGAGGCCTCCTACGACGTGCGTTCCATGGCCAAGACCTCCACCAAGGTGTTCGTCATCGAAGTGATGGGGCGCCATGCCGGTTGGATCGCCGCCGCCGGCGGCTTGTTGGAAGACCAGGGTATCCCCGTGGTGATCCTGTTCCCGGAAGTGGAGTTCAACCAGGAGAAGTTCCTCGCCAAGGTGGACAAGAATGTCAAGGAGCACGGCTTCTGCACCGTGGTGGTGTCCGAGGGTTGCCATTACCCCGACGGCCGCTTCCTTGCCGAACAGGGTACCCGCGATGCCTTCGGCCATGCCCAATTGGGCGGTGCCGCGCCGGTGGTGGCGAACATGATCAAGGACGCCCTGGGGCATAAGTTCCACTGGGCGGTGGCCGATTACCTCCAGCGCGCCGCGCGCCATATAGCCTCCAAGACCGACGTCAAGCAGGCCTACCAGCTCGGCAAGGCGGCGGTGGAGCTGGCGTTGAAGGGCCACAACTCGGTGATGCCTACGGTGGACCGTCTCTCCGACAGCCCCTACAAGTACAAGATCGGCATGGCCCCCTTGTCCAAGGTGGCCAACGTGGAGAAATTCATGCCCAAGGACTTCATCACCAAGGACGGCTTCGGCATCACGGCCAAGTGCAAGCGCTACCTCACGCCGCTGATCCAGGGCGAGGATTATCCGCCCTACGCGGACGGCTTGCCGACCTACGTCACGTTGAAAAACGTGGCGGTGGCGAAGAAGCTCAAAGAGTTCAAGATATAGCAGCAGCAAGGGCGCCCGTGGCGCCCTTTGTTTTATGGGATTGCGGCCGGATGGGGTGGCGTTTTCCGGTACGTGAACTAGATTGTTAGGGTTTCAAGAAAGTTAACCACTTTAAGAGGGAGGAATCTATGTCAGCAGGCTTGATGTTCGCGTTGGCCAGTGCGGTAGTGGCCATTCTGTTCGGTGCCGTTTCGATCAACTGGATTCTCGGCAAGCCCACCGGTAACGACCGCATGCGGGAAATCGCCGCCGCGGTGCAGGAAGGCGCCTCCGCCTACCTTAACCGGCAATACACCACCATCGGCCTGGTCGGTGCCGTTCTGTTCGTCGTCATCCTGGTCGCCCTGGGCTGGAAAACCGCCATCGGCTTCGCCATCGGCGCGGTGCTCTCGGGTCTCACCGGCTATATCGGCATGAACGTGTCGGTGCGCGCCAACGTGCGCACCGCCCAAGCCGCCAGCGAAGGCCTGAACGCCGCCCTCAACGTCGCCTTCAAGGGCGGCGCCATCACCGGTCTGCTGGTGGTGGGCCTGGGCCTTCTCGGGGTGGCCGGTTACTACGCCGTCCTTACCCTGGGAATGGGGTCCAGCTCCACCGAGGCGACCCACTCTCTGGTGGGTCTGGCCTTCGGTAGCTCGCTGATCTCCATTTTCGCCCGTCTTGGCGGCGGTATCTTCACCAAGGGCGCCGACGTGGGTGCCGACCTGGTGGGCAAGGTGGAAGCCGGTATTCCTGAGGACGACCCCCGCAACCCGGCGGTGATCGCCGACAACGTGGGCGACAACGTGGGCGACTGCGCCGGCATGGCCGCCGACCTGTTCGAAACCTATGCCGTGACTATCATCGCCACCATGGTTCTGGGCGGCCTGATGATCACCGGCTCTCCCGAGGCGGTGATCTATCCGCTGGTGCTGGGCGGGGTCTCGATCATCGCCTCCATCGTCGGCACCTTCTTCGTCAAGGCGCGTGAAGGCGGCAAGATCATGAATGCCCTCTACCGAGGCCTGATCGTGTCCGGCGTCCTGGCAGTGGTTGCCTTCTACCCGGTGACCACCATGATGTTGGGCGAGGGCGTGATGATCGGCGACAAGCTGGTGTCGTCCATGAACCTGTACCTGGCCTCCCTGATCGGCCTGGCCCTGACTGCGGCGATGGTGTGGATCACCGAGTATTACACCGCCACCGAGTTCAGCCCGGTTCGCCACATCGCGCAAGCTTCCACCACCGGCCACGGCACCAACGTCATCGCCGGCCTGGGCGTGTCGATGAAGTCCACCGCCGCGCCGGTCCTAGCCGTGTGTCTGGCGATCTTCAGTGCCTACGCCCTGGGCGGCCTGTATGGCATCGCCATCGCCGCGACGTCGATGCTGTCCATGGCCGGTATCATCGTTGCCCTCGACGCCTATGGCCCCATTACCGACAACGCCGGCGGCATCGCCGAGATGGCCGAACTGCCGGATGCCATCCGCAACATCACCGACCCCCTGGACGCGGTGGGCAACACCACCAAGGCCGTGACCAAGGGCTATGCCATCGGCTCCGCAGGCTTGGCCGCCCTGGTGCTGTTTGCCGACTACAC
>JAGUYQ010000132.1 GCA_020061285.1 Betaproteobacteria bacterium | reverse complement strand
CAGCACGGTATCGGGCATGGCGTTGATCAGGGTTTCCAACTGGATGTTGGCGTCGCGCACTTCCTGCTCCGCCTCCTTGTGGCGGGTGATGTCCAGGGCCATGCCGATGCGCAGCATGCGGCCGTCCGGCAGGGGCTTGAGGGGAGAGGAGTAAAACTCCCAGATGAGTTGCTTGCCCGCTGCGGTGGTGATGCGGAATGCACCGCTATGGACGGTGCTGCCGATATGGTGAATCTCCCGAATGAAGGCCAGCATGGCGTCATGTTTCGCACCGTATGCCTTGCGGGTCCAAGCCTCTATGGTGGGAATGTCGGCCAAGGCGTAGCCGCTCAGGTCGGTCCAGGCGCGGCTGAGCATCAGGATTTCCCCGTCCTCGGCGTGGAGCATGATGGGAATGGGGGCGTGATGCAAGGCGAGGCGGAAACGCTCCTCGCTATCCCCCAGGGCCGCCGCCGCCGCCAATCGGTCCTCCCTGGTCTGGGTGCGTTGCCAGGCGAACAGCCCGGCACTGCCGAAGAGCAGCAGATAAAGGGGAAAATTGCCCGCCAAACGTTTCTTCCAGGCGGGAGACACGGCGGAGCGGGGCAGGTAGGAGAGGATTTTCCATTTCCCTTGATCGGCGTTGCCGATGAGGGCGGGGGCCGGGTGGCGGCGGTCTCCGCCGTATTGCAGGGACAATGCCAGCGACAGGTCTAGGGTGTCGTGGATCAGCCATCCCTGCCCGATATCGGTCCGCTCCGATTGGGACCTCATGATGCGGCCCCACAGGGCGGGATTGTTTTTCAGATAAAACAACGGTTGCTCGGGAGAGGGGGCGGAACTGGCCGATTTTTCGTTGGTATAGAGTGGCTCGGCTTCACCGCTCACCACGGCGATGTGTTCGGCCGTGGCGCCCAGGACGTCGTTCAATAAATGACGGATATGGGAAATCGAATACACCAACAGCAGGGTGCCGAGCTTGGTGTCGTTGCGGTAATCGAATACCGGCATGGCCAGGGTCAGGACGGACGCATCGCCCCCCGTGGACGACGTGTGCCGCAGATGGGCGAGGTAAACCTGGTTTTTTGCCAACCCGGCCATGGCGCTGAATTGCATGGCTACGTCCGCCGAGGAAATGAAGGGCGGCGGAGCCGCCACGGTACGGGCCAGTTCCCGGCCTTGCCGGTCCAGCAGGATGGCGCCGTCCATGAATCGCCAGTGAGCCACATAGACTGACAACTCGCGGGCCAGGGCGCCCTGGTTGGTCGAACTGGGGCGGAGGATGGCGTTCAGCAGGGATTGGTCCTGGGTCATCAGCGCCATGCGGTTGAGGACCTCGCTGAATTCGAAGCCGATCAGGCTGCTGGCCATGGCGAGGCGGCTGGCCTCTTGCCCCAGGTGGGATTCGGACTCCCGCGAACGGTCGGCCAGATGGTAAGCCAGCAGGAACAGCAGCAGGACCGAAGACAGTGCGGAAAAGACTTTTACGAAGTAGATGCCACTGTCGCGGTTCGAGAATGGATGGGCCATTAATCGCCTATTTCGATGGAGTTCATATCCCGCGCGGTCCCTTAATTGTTCCCGGTAACAATAGTGTGGCGGATACCGCTCCGGTGCAATAGGGGGAAGTCCTTAGGTAAAAATCCGTAGCGCTTTAGGTAAATCACCAAATAGAAAAATCCTCCCTGGGCACTACACTCTGAATCGTCCCGGCGAGTATTCAACCGGAGGGACGCGGAAATGCTGCCGTCACAATAGAGGATTAGGTTGTAAGGCCGCCTTTTTTTGTTGCCAAGCCAAATCCGTAACCGTGAAGCTGAAACGATGGAGGTGAACATGAAAGCCGAAACGATTCCGATGGGGAACAGTTTTTCCTCCCTGTTCGCTCAATCCGCCGATGTGGCATCGATGGGAGATGACTTTTCCCTGCTGCGCTCGGAGTTGGAGCTGGTGATCCAGGAGGATGCGCAGTTGCTGAAAATTGCCGGTGCGGCGGCCTTGTTCGTCTCGCAATTGGAAGGCATGGCGCTGCCCAGGGGGGCCATGACGGCAGCCGCCAAGCTGGCACGCCTGATCGGGGAGATGTCCGACGACACCCTGTGCGAAGCGATGCAGTCGCTTAACGGCTGAACGCCGAGGAGAACAGCATGAGAATTCTCGTTGCGGAAAAAGACCATAACGGCCGCCGTTTGCTGGACCAGATGCTGCGGATGGAAGGACACGAGGTTGCCCTTGCCGACGGCGGCGACGAAGCGGTTTCCCTGATGCGGCTCTTCAAGCCGGATGTGGTGCTGATGAATATGTTCTGTTCCCTCCACGCGGAGAGACGTCCGGCGGGCCAAGTCAGTGTCCATTGCGGCGAGGACGTGTCTCCCGTGATCCTGATGACGTCCAGCGGGGCGTGCGACATGCTGGCGGGCTTCATGCCGGAAAGCACGGACCCGGCGGCGGATTTCGACCGCCTGCCGGCTCAGGCCAAGATCAGCGCCATGGACCATATCCAGCGGCTGTGCGGTGCCCTGAGCCGCTGCAAGCGCGTGTCCGACCATGAACGCAGGTTGGCGCGGCATCCTTCCCCCCGCAACGGTAAGCTGGACCATTACGCCTAGGAGGCCGGGCCGTCGCGCTCCGGCCCTCGGAGAGAGGTCGCCATGAAAATTCTCGTTGCAGACGGTAACGATGCCAGCCGCGCCCGGCTTTGCCAGACCCTGGAAGCGGACGGCCACCATGCGGTGGGCGTGGGCGAGGCGGAAGGCGTCGTGCCTGCTTTTATCCGGGAGGCGCCGGACCTGGTGCTGATCGACTGCGACATGGGCCAGACAGGGGCCAGTCTTTCCCCCCAGATCAAGCTGCACAGCCACCATCGCTTCGTCCCGGTGGTCTACATGACTCCCATGGCCGATGAGGCCGCCTTGGGCAAATTCGT
>JAGUYQ010000057.1 GCA_020061285.1 Betaproteobacteria bacterium | reverse complement strand
GGGCCGGGTTGCCGCTGCCGTGGCGGTGTGCGTGGCCGGTTACCTGGGCTACAATCCGCCGGGCTTCGTGGCCGAGGTGGTGGCGTTTGCCTTCGGTCTGGCCTGCGCGTCCCTGTTCCCCACCATCCTGCTGGGTATTTTCAGCAAGACGATGAACCGGGAAGGGGCCATCGCGGGCATGTTGTCCGGCCTGGTCTTCACCATCGGCTACATCATGTACTTCAAGGGTATCTTCATCACCCCCCTGGCCAAGAACGAAGCCGCCAACTGGTTCATGGGCATCTCTCCGGAAGGGATCGGCGTGGTGGGTGCCATCATCAACTTCGTCGTCGCCTACGTGGTGTCGAAAGTTACCGCCCCGTGCCCGGATCACATCCAGCACCTGGTGGAAGACATTCGCTATCCCCGCGGCGCAGGTCAGGCCCAGGCCCACTAAGCCGAAGCGTAACCCGCAAGCTAAAAACCCCCGCTTCGGCGGGGGTTTTTTATTGTCGCGGGGGTTGGCGATAAAGGGGAAGAAGGGGGCTCAAGCCGCCCAATTCACGCGGCGCTGGGCTCGCTCCAAGTCGTGCAGCCTCCTGAAGCAACCGGCGCCCTTGGCTTCCATGCGGCTGCGCAACGCCAGAAGCAGTTCGGCGGTGGACAGGGCATCGGCCAGGGCGCTGTGGCGCGCGTAGTTGCTGATGTGAAAGCGCCCCATCCAATCGTCGAGGGCCCGGTGTCGCCGGGCGAATTCGGGATACAGGGCGGGGGCGATATAGGCCAGGTCGAGCCAGCGGTGCGCAAAGTCCAGTCCCAGATGCGCCTTCAGCGCCCGCTTGATCATGGTTTCATCGAAGGCCACATGAAACGCCACCAGGGGGTCCTGGCCGAGATATTCAAGGAATTGCAGCAAGGCTTCCTGGGGCGGCGTTCCCTCCGATTGGGCGGTGCCGCCGATACCGTGGATCAGGATATTGTCCCGGTCGCTGACCCGCCGCTGCTGGAGAACAATCTCCAGGCTGTCGGCAAGGGCGATTTTGCCGTCCCGCACCGCAATCGCCCCGATGGCGATCAAATGGTCCTTGGATAGATTGAGGCCGCTGGTCTCCACATCCACCACCACGTAGCGGCCATGGCCGAAAGGCTCGTCCGCACTTGGGGCCGGCAATGCCTGCCACGCCTCCAGCCGCCGGGCCTGTTCCGGCTCCAGGAAAGGCTTGGGCGCGAAAAACCGCGACCACCAGCTCATACCTGGTAATCCAAGGCCAGCTTGGTTTGCAACTTACGCGCCTGACGAAAGGCCTCTTTCAAGATGCGGCGGTCCAGATTATTGAACTGATCGGGATCGACCCGGTTGCTCATGGGCTGACCGGCCTGGATTTGCTCATGCTGCAAGCGCAGACGCAGCAATTGGATGAAGAGGAACGCGTCGCCCCAGGCCTCTCTGTCCTGGGGCTTGAGGTGAAGGGGCTCGGCAATTTCCCGCAGGCGCTGCAAGGTATTGGTCTGGACGCCGCCCGTGGCCAGGCTGTAGATTCGTGCCGCATCGACAAAGGGCATTACGCCGTTCAATTTGAGGTCCACCGCGTGGTCGTCTCCCACGGCGAAATCCCGCACCAAGCCCAGGGGGGGGCGGTTGCGCAGGGCGTTGACGGCCATCTGGTGCAGGAAGCGGGTATTGCTTTGCACGGCTTTCGCCAGCCAGGCGCGCAAGTCCTCGCCAAGCTTCATTTCACCGTAGAGCGGCCGGAAATCGAAGAAGATCGTTGCATATAAAAGCGCCTTGGGGTCACCGTGATAAATCCAGTCGCCGAAGGTTTCCTTCCATTCTTCCAGGGAAAGACACCATTTCGGGTTGGAGGCCATCACCTCTCCCTTGCATTTGGGGAAACCGCACGCCGCCAAAGCATCGTTGATGCGGGAAGCGAAGGGCAGAAAAATCTGCCGCTGCGCTTCGGCACTTCCCCCCTCGGGGACATCGAAAATAATCCCGTTATCCTGGTCCGTAAGGAGCGTCTGCTCGAAGCGGCCCTCCGAACCCAGGGCCAGCCAGCAGAAGTGGTGTTCGATGACCTGCCGCTCCTCGGGAGAAAGCGCCGCCAATTCCTGCTCGATAATACGGCTGGTCAACAAATCGTTGAGGGTCGAAACGATCTGGGTCAGTTGTTCCGCCGCGATGCCCTGTGCCAGCATATTGTGAGCCAATTGGTGGATGTCCTTCACCGCCTGCTGGAGGGTGGCAAGGTCGGCGGCTTCGCGGATGGTGCTGCTCAACTGGCGCAAGCCGACCCGTTGCAGGGTGAACAAATCCTTTTCCGACGCCAGGCCGACCAGTTGCTCGTTTTCCGTTACCAGCACATGGCGGAACCCCTCCTTGGCCATTACCAATGCGGCCTCGTAGGCCAGGGCATGGGGCGGCAGGGAAAGCGGGTCGGGACTCATCACCTCCCGGATAGGCGTGGCCAAATCGATACCCGCCAAGGCAACCCGATCCAGCACGTCGTGGAGGGTAAAGATGCCGAGAGGGCGCTGTTGCTCGTCCACCACGACCATCGAGCCGATGCGCTTCTGCTGCATGGTTTCCAGGACCTCCCGGATGGGAGTGGCGGGAAGGGTGCTGATGGGTTTGCGGCGCACGATGGCGGACAGGGGCGTATCCATTGACTGCTGTTCGGAGCTGTTCTGGCTGTAGCGGGCCTGAATGATCTGCTTCGACTGTTCCAGCAAGCTGGCGATGCGGCGGGTGCAAAAATCCTGGAACGGGGCGCTTTTTTGCAATAGCCGCCTGAAATCCTCAACCGCCAATTCGTAGCAAAAGGTATCCTCCTTGGCGCGGTAGGTGCTGGATACCGCTCGCTTGGAAAGCAGCGCCCCGAGGGGAAAACACTCCCCCTCCACCAGCTCCCAGCAGGCTTCGTCCCCCTGCGCACGGGCCACATCCTGCTCCCCTTGCACCACCCCTTGTTTGATGATGTAGAACCGCTCGACCGGGTCCTGCTCCGGCCCAAGCACGACTTCCTCTTTGCCGTAGTAGCCCAGTTCCAGTCTTTCTGCCAGCCATTCCAAATCTTCGCGTTCCATTTGGTCGAAGGGGGCATGACGGGTCAACTGGTCGAGAATGGCGTAAAGCAGGGGACGGGGCGGGGTGCTCATCGTTGCGGGTACTCCTGGTCAAGGCGGTCTGAAGAGGATTATCGTCCATGCCCCTTGAGCCGCACAACACATAATCGGCGAGCATAAAAAACCCCCGTCCGTTTCCGGACGAGGGTCTTGGAAGCGGCTCAGGCTAAGCCGTTACATCATACCCATACCGCCCATACCGCCCATGTCGCCACCTGGCATCATGGGCGGTTCTTCCTTCGGCAGCTCGGCCACCATGCAATCGGTGGTCAGCATCAGGCCGGCCACGGAGGCGGCGTTCTGCAACGCGGAACGGGTCACCTTGGTGGGGTCCAGCACGCCCATTTCGACCATGTCGCCGTACTCGCCGGTACCGGCGTTGTAGCCGAAGTTGCCTTTACCCTCTTCCACCTTGTTCACCACCACGGACGGCTCGTCGCCGGCGTTGGCGACGATCTGGCGCAGGGGCTCTTCCACGGCGCGCAGCACGATCTTGATGCCGGCGTCCTGGTCGGTGTTGGCACCCTTGATCTTGGCGATGGCGTCGCGGGCGCGCAGCAGGGCCACGCCGCCGCCGGGGACGATACCTTCTTCCACCGCAGCGCGGGTGGCGTGCAGGGCGTCTTCCACGCGGGCTTTCTTCTCTTTCATTTCCACTTCCGTGGCGGCACCCACCTTGATTACGGCCACGCCGCCGGCCAGCTTGGCCAGGCGCTCTTGCAGTTTCTCGCGGTCATAGTCGGAGGAGGTCTCTTCCACTTGCTTGCGGATTTGCTTGACGCGGCCTTCGATGGTTTCGGGCTTGCCGGCACCGTCGATGATGGTGGTGTCTTCCTTGGCCACTTCCACGCGCTTGGCTTGGCCGAGTTCGGCCAGGGTGGTTTTTTCCAGGGACAGGCCCACTTCCTCGGCGATCACGGTGCCGCCGGTGAGAATGGCGATGTCTTCCAGCATGGCCTTGCGGCGGTCACCGAAGCCGGGAGCCTTGACGGCCACGGTCTTGAGGATGCCGCGGATGTTGTTCACCACCAGGGTGGCCAGGGCCTCGCCCTCGATGTCCTCGGCGATGATCAGCAGGGGACGGCCGGCCTTGGCGACTTGTTCCAGCACGGGCAGCAGGTCGCGGATGTTGGAGATCTTCTTGTCGTGCAGCAGGATGAAGGGGTTCTCCAGGGCGGCGATCTGGCGGTCCGGGTTGTTGATGAAGTAGGGGGACAGGTAGCCGCGGTCGAACTGCATGCCTTCCACCACTTCCAGTTCGTCGGCCAGGCCGGAACCGTCTTCAACGGTAATCACGCCTTCCTTGCCCACCTTGTCCATGGCTTCGGCAATGCGCTCGCCGATGGAGGCGTCGGAGTTGGCGGAAATGGAACCCACCTGGGCGATTTCCTTGCTGGTGGTGCAGGGCTTGGAGATTTTCTTCAGCCCTTCCACGGCGGCTTCCACGGCCTTGTCGATGCCGCGCTTGAGGTCCATGGGGTTCATGCCGGCGGCCACGTACTTCATGCCTTCGCGAATGATCGCCTGGGCCAGCACGGTGGCGGTGGTGGTGCCGTCACCGGCCACGTCGGAGGTCTTGGAGGCGACTTCCTTCACCATCTGGGCGCCCATGTTCTCGAACTTGTCCTTCAGTTCGATTTCCTTGGCCACGGACACGCCGTCCTTGGTGATGGTGGGGGCACCGAAGGAGCGCTCCAGCACCACGTTGCGGCCTTTCGGGCCGAGGGTCACTTTAACGGCATCAGCCAGCACGTTGACGCCGGCAACCATGCGGTGGCGAGCGGAATCACCGAATTTTACGTCTTTAGCAGCCATCTTTATCTTCTCCTAATCGATTCCTGGAATACCTTAGCCTTCGACCACGCCCATGATGTCTTCTTCGCGCATCACGAGCAGTTCTTCGCCTTGGACCTTGACGGTCTGACCGGCATACTTGCCGAACAGCACCTTGTCGCCGACCTTCACGTCCAGCTTGCGTACTTCGCCGTTATCCAGCAGCTTGCCGTTGCCCACGGCCATGATTTCGCCCTGGTCGGGCTTCTCGGTGGCATTGTCGGGAATGACGATGCCGGAAGCGGTCTTGCGTTCTTCTTCCAAACGCTTGACGATCACACGGTCATGCAAAGGACGAATTTTCATCGATACTCTCCTTGGTTCGATTGATGATTTCTAGACTTGGCGCGAGCCTGGGACTGCGCCGGTTTTAGTATTCTGGAGGGGCATTATTAGCACTCGCCTCCGAGGAGTGCTAATAATAGGGGCGAGGCTTTCAAAATTCAAGAGGGCGACCCCTTTTATCTGCCAAGGGCCGCTTTCCCCCTGGCGTATAATGGCCCGCTGGAATCCTCAGCGACAAACCCGCCCATGAACAACCAGGAACTGCTCACCCGCTCCCTCGGCGCCGTCTGGCACCCCTGCACCCAGATGAAGCGCCACGAAATCCTGCCCCTGGTGCCCATCCAGCGCGGGGAAGGAGTATGGCTATACGATTTCGACGGGCGGCGCTATCTGGATGCCGTCAGCTCGTGGTGGGTAAACCTCTTCGGCCACTGCAACCCCAGAATCAACGCCGCCCTGAAGAATCAATTGGACAGGCTGGAACACGTCATCCTGGCGGGCTTCACCCACCAACCGGTGGTGGAACTGTCCGAGCGGCTGGCCGCCCTGTCCGGCCTGGGGCACTGTTTTTACGGCTCCGACGGCGCCTCGGCGATCGAGATCGCCCTCAAGATGAGCTTCCATTACTGGCGCAACAGCGGCCAAAGCGCCAAAACCGGCTTCGTCAGCCTGGCCAACAGCTATCACGGCGAAACCCTCGGCGCCCTGTCGGTGACCGATGTCGCCCTGTTCAAGGACACCTACGCCCCCTTGCTGCGCCAGTCGGCGCAGGTTCCCAGCCCGGACTGGCGGCAGGCGGAGGAAGGGGAGGGGAGCGAGGCCTACGCCCTGCGCGCCGCCACCTCCTTGGAGCGGTATCTCGCCGCCCACCACGACACCACGGCGGCCCTGATCGTCGAGCCCCTGATCCAATGCGCCGGAGGCATGGCCATGTACCACCCGGCGTACCTGCGGCGGGCGCGGGAACTCTGCGTCCGCTACGGCGTGCACCTGATCGCCGACGAAATCGCCGTCGGCTTCGGCCGTAGCGGCACTCTCTTTGCCTGCGAGCAGGCCGGGATCAAGCCCGATTTCCTTTGCCTGTCGAAGGGTATCTCCGGCGGCTACCTGCCCCTGTCGGCGACCCTCACCACGGATACGGTTTACCAGGCCTTCTACCACGACGAGACGGCAAGGGGATTCCTCCACTCCCATTCCTATACCGGCAATCCCCTGGCCTGCCGGGCGGCCCTGGCAACCCTGGACATTTTCGAAGAGGATGGGGTCATCGCCGCCAATCGAGTCAAGGCGGCCCGCTTCACCGAGTTGCTGCAACCCCTGGCCGGACACCCGCGGGTCAAGAATTTCCGCCATACCGGTATGATCTGGGCGTTCGAGGTGGAAGGGACGGAGCCGGATTTCGCCGCCCGTTTCTTCCAGGCGGCCCTGGAAAAGGAACTGCTGCTCCGGCCCATGGGCAGTACCGTGTATTTCATGCCCCCCTACGTGATCGACGAGGAGGAGATGGCGCTTTTGGCAAACGCCACCCTGAGCGCCCTTGGGGCGGTGGTTAAATAACGGAAAAAGCGAAAAAGAAGGCGATCCCCACCATCACCGTCAAGCCGGTGAGGAACAGGGTATCGGCGATGTTTTCCATGCGCCGGCTGTTCCGCTCGAAGCGCAGGGCGACATAGGAAAAAAGGGCGCTGCCGAGGAAAAACAGGCTATTGACGGCCAAGGCCCCGTCCACCAAGGTCGTCGCTTTGGCGCCGACCGCCTTGAACACCCGCACCAGGCCGATGACGGTCATGCACACCCCGACCATGGTGGTGGAGTTCTGCAGGATGTCCCGGGCCAAGCCCTTGAGGTTTTGGTTTTCCATAGTCCGTTCAGGGCAGGGGCCGTTCCAGGGCATACAACTGTTCCACCGTTTCCCGCTGCCGCACCAGGTGAACCGCGTCGCCGTCCACCATCACCTCGGCGGCGCGGGGGCGGGTGTTGTAGTTGGAACTCATGCTCATGCCGTAGGCCCCGGCGGACATCACCGCCAGCAAGTCGCCCTCCACCAGGGACAGGCGCCGGTCGTGGCCGAGGAAATCGCCGCTCTCGCACACCGGGCCGACGATTTCATATTCGTATTCCGGCGTTTCCTCGCCCCGTGGCGCCACGGCCAGGATATCGTGCCAAGCATCGTAGAGAGCGGGGCGAGCCAGGTCGTTCATGGCGGCATCCACCACGGCGAAATTCTTCGCCTCGCCGTGCTTGAGGTACTGCACCCGAGCCAGCAGCAGGCCGGCATTGCCCACCAGGGAACGGCCGGGCTCAATCAGCACCTCTTGGCCCCGCCCCTTGAGGCCCGCCAACAGGGCTTTGACGTAAGCGGCCGCCGTTGGTGGCGTTTCGTCGGCATAACGGATGCCCAGCCCGCCGCCGAAATCCAGGTGGTGAAATTCGATGCCGTCTTTTTCCAAGGCCTCCACCAGGGTCAGCACCCGCTTCACCGCGTCGGCGAAAGGCCCCAGTTCGGTGATCTGGGAACCGATATGGCAGTCGATGCCGCGCACGGCCAGATGGGGCAACGCCGCCGCCAAGCGGTAAACCCGTTGCGCCTGGTCGTAGGCGATGCCGAATTTGCTGTTCTTAAGGCCGGTGGAAATATAAGGATGGGTTTTGGGGTCCACGTTCGGGTTGACCCGCAGGCTCACCGGCGCAATTTTTCCCATTTCCCCGGCGATGCGGCTGAGGTGGTGAAGTTCGCTTTCCGATTCCACGTTGAAACAGCGGATTCCCTTTTCCAGGGCCAGGCGGATTTCCCCGT
>JAGUYQ010000302.1 GCA_020061285.1 Betaproteobacteria bacterium | reverse complement strand
GGGCAGCATGGGCTTGAGGATTTCCGCCCGACAATGGTCGCAATTCAGGGCGCAGTCCGGCCCGGTAATGGACACCGCGGGCCACGCCGCTTGGCCGCAGGAAGGGAGTTCGGGGGAAGAATAGGATTTAAAGCCGGGGAGGTGGAACGTAATGGGGGACGCCGGTTTCGCTTGCGCCTGCAAGCGCCGCACCAAGCCGGTATCGAACGGCAGGCATTCCAGGGCCTCGATACCACGTGCCAGTGCCAGCCATTGCCCCTCCACGGCGTCAGCCATCCCGCGACAAGATGCGTCCGCTGCGGAATGGCGGCGGGCCAGCAGCCCGTCAGCAACCGCCGAAACCATCCTCATTCATCTTGGCTTCAAAGGCAGCAGCGATCTCCATGCCACTGACCAGGGCGCCGCGCTCCCCTTCCCAGTCCGTGGGCTTGATGCGCAACAGCCAACCCGCGCCGTAGGGGTCGGCGTTGATAACACCGGGGTCGTCGAACAACGCCTCGTTCACGGCGACGATTCCCCCCCCCACCGGAGCCTTGACCGGACCGACCCATTTCCCCGATTCCACGGTGCTGAGGGAACGCTTGCGCTCGACCGCCTTGCCCACCTTCTTGGGGGTGAAGGCGACGATCTGGCCGGACAGGGAACAGGCATAGGACGTCATGCCGATCACCAGGGCGCCGTCCTCTTCGAGCCTGGCCCAGACATTGTCCTCCACGTCGTAATACAAACCATCCGGCAACTCGCAACCGCGCACATTCGCCATGCTTGCTCCTGAGACACCCTGCCGATTATCAATACCGGCCCATTGTCACGGCAGGTCCATTGGCTGTCAAACTCGCCGCTCAAGCCGAAAAAAATGGCAACCGCAAGGGTTGCCATTTTTCACTGCGGAGTACCGTGTTCAGATGAACAAGGTGATATCCGCCTCGCCGGCGAACTCGAAGAATTTCGCCGCTCCGGCGTACTCGACGCCGTCGATGAACTCTTTGTGATCGAAACCGAACAACTCCACCGTCATCTGGCAAGCCACGAAGCGCACTTCGGCTTCCTGGCACAGCTCGCGCAACTCCTCGATGCCGGCCACGCCGTTGTTCTTGATGGTTTGCTTCATCAGGCTGGTGGCCAGATTTTCGAAACCGGGAACAATCGACATGATGGCGTTGGGGATGTTCCAGTTGATCTTCTGGAACCAGTCCGGGCCGAAAGGCATTTTCATCGGCATCGCAGGGTTGCCCAGGGGGCTGACCTTGAGATCGCTGACATCCTTTTTCAGCAGAGACAGGCCGTAAAAGGTGAAGAATACTTCAACCTCATATCCCAGCGCCGCGGCGGTGGAGGCCAGAATATAGGGGGGATAGGCCCAATCGAGCGTCCCTTTGGTGGCGATGATTGCCAGCTTCTTGCTCATTCAGTGTCCTCCCAAAAGTGTATGTTCCGCGCCGAAGCGCGGCCAGTGACGATTTTTGAATTCTGGGAATTACTTCTTCTTCATGAAGAACACGTACTCGCCACCTGCTTCGGCGGAGGACAGCAGCTCGTTGCCGGTCTGCTTGGCGAAAGCGGCCATATCCTTCACGGCGCCGGGATCGGTGGCGGTGATTTTCAGCACTTGGCCGGCGGCGATTTCAGCCAGGGCCTTCTTGGTGCGCAGAATAGGCAGGGGGCAGTTCAGACCGCGTGCATCCAACTCCTTGTCGAAGTTCATTCTTCTATCTCCTTATGGGGTGTAGGGGTAAAAAACAATAGCAGACCAAAGGGGGCATTTATAATCCAGCTTGCGCCACAATGCAACTGTCACGTGCCCCGGCAAGGCGTCAAGCCACGTTGGCCAGGGCCTGGCCGGACCGCAGCCAGGCGAGGATGCCGCCTTGCAGGTTGAAGACGTTGTCGAAGCCGCGGGAAGCCATGAAAGCGCAGGCCTGGGCGGAACGGGCGCCACTGTGGCAATAAAGGACCGTGGGGGTTTCCTTGCACATCTCTTCCATCTTGATGGGCAGCAGATGCAAAGGAATATGCACCGCTCCGTCGATTTTGCCGCGCGCCACCTCGGTTTCGGTACGCACATCCACCAGCAGGACCGGCTTGTCGCCACTTAGCTTTTGCAGCCCGAACGTGTCTACTTCCTTGATACCGAACATCTTTCTGCTCCATGAAAAATACGGAAGGGGGTATATACGAATATTCTAATGTACAATACTCGACCCAGAAAATGAACCCCCTCATCATAAATTTCTTACAGGGCGATGACAATAAGCAATGTCATTCTCCGCTGCCGCCTTCGTCCACCGGCAAATGGCTGGATTTCCACTCGGGAAACCCGTCTTCCAAGCGCCGGGCGCGGAACCCCTTGCGCCGCAACTGTTCCACGGCATCGAAAGACAGCATGCAATAAGGGCCGCGGCAATAGGCCACGACTTCCCGTTCGACGGGCAGGCTGGATAGGTAACGGGGAAGGCGCTCCACCGGCACGTTGATGGCCCCCCGGATGTGGCCGGCCCTGTACTCCGACGCGGGACGAACGTCGATGACCACCGCCTCCCCCGACTTGATCATCTTCAGCAACTCCTTGCGCCCCACCGGCTGCAAGTCATCCTTGGCGGTGAAGTGCTCGCGGACGATACGCTCCACTTCCGCCAGGTGACGCTCGCCGATTCTGCCCATGGCGGCGGCGACCAGCGGCACCTCCTCGTCGCTCAGGCTGTAGAACACCTGCAAACCGGCCTTGCGGGAGCGCACCAAACCGCCTTCCCGCAACACCTGGAGATGATGGGAGGTATTGGCGATGGGCAGACCGCAAACCTTGGCCAACTCCTCCACATGCCGTTCCCCCTGCCCCAGCGCCTCCAGCAGTTCGGCGCGCGCCGGGTGGGCGAACCCCTTCGCCACCCGGGTCAATTGCTCGAAGATGCTTTTTTTCGGCGAAACCGTGCGATTCATGACCATGCCCTAACCGGCGACCCAATGCCCCGATTTGCCTCCCTGCTTCTCCAGCAGGCGGATGTTCTCGATGCACATTCCCTTTTCCACCGCTTTGCACATATCGTAAATGGTCAGCAAGCCGACGCTGACGGCCGACAGGGCCTCCATTTCCACTCCCGTCCGGCCCACCGTCTCGGTCGTGGCGGTACACTCGATCAGCGAGTTGTCCCGGTCCACCCGAAAGTCCACCGCCACCCGCGTCAAGGGCAGGGGATGGCAGAGGGGGATCAGCTCAGCGGTGCGCTTGCTCGCCTGGATCGCCGCGATGCGTGCGACACCGAGGACATCGCCTTTTTTGCTGCCGCCGGCCAGCAACAGTGCAAGGGTTTCCGGTTGCATCCGGATATTCCCGGCAGCACGGGCGATACGGCGGGTTTCGGATTTTTCCGCCACGTCCACCATGTGGGCCTGGCCCTGGGCATCGAAATGGGTAAATTCACTCATAGGTGCAAATCTCTGTTTAAGAAATACTCTATCGTCGCTCTACCGAACATACCGTTTTCCCGCCCAGTACAAGCCGGGATCGTAACTCTTCGTATCCCGCCCGAAAGGGAAAGATACAAAGCGTTACACGGCTCCGCTGACAGGCCGGCGAATTTGCCGCAAACTATCCATAACCGGGGAGAACCGGACCGCCTGCAACGGCCGCCCCATCCGCCAAGTCCAGTGTGAACTAATTTTCGCTACAGGCTATCATAAGCGCCATGCGGTTTTCATTTTTTCTGATTTTCCTCCTTTTGTGCTTCCCGTTCGCCACGGCGGATGATCTCCCCAACCTGGGCGACGTGTCCCAAAACGCCATGTCGCCCCTGGAAGAAAACAAGCTGGGGGAGCAAATCATGCTGGACATCCGGCAGGACCCGAGCTACTTCGACGACCCGGAAGTCACGGAGTATCTCAACAACCTCGGCTACCGCCTGGTATCCGCCAGCCCTGACAACACGCTGGACTTCCACTTTTTCACCATTCGGGACAACACCCTCAACGCCTTCGCTCTTCCCGGCGGTTATATCGGCGTCCACACCGGCTTGATCGTCGCTGCCCAAAGCGAGTCCGAGCTGGCCTCGGTGCTGGCCCACGAAATCGGCCACGT
>JAGUYQ010000340.1 GCA_020061285.1 Betaproteobacteria bacterium | reverse complement strand
TACGCCGCGCCACCTTGCCCGCTACCGCTTGGCCGATTTGTTCCTCGACACGGCGATCTGCAACGCCCACACCACCGCCGCGGATGCCCTGTGGGCCGGTCTGCCGGTCTTGACCTGCGCGGGGGAAACCCATTGGTCCAGGGTGGCGGCCAGCTTGCTGACTTCCGTGGGGCTGCCGGAATTGATTGCGGCGGATTTGGCGGCTTACGAGGAAAAGGCGGTGGCGCTGGCCCGCGGTGCTAATAAATTTACGGAATTGAAAGCCAGGCTGGAGGATAATAAGCGGACTTGGCCGCTGTTCGATACGGCGGGCTTTGTCGCCAGCCTGGAACAGGCCTACCGGGACGTATGGAAAAGGCATTTGGCGGGCTTGCCGCCCGAGTCCCTCAGCTTGCCGGCGGATACTGGAGCAGAACGAATCTATGGCAGGTAAGATTACCCTCGACGCCGTGGCTCGCCTCACCAGCCAGCGTTATCGCCACGATCTGGTGGTGAATCTGGTGAGAGTGACGGCCCGTTTGATGGGGACGCAGTCGGTAAGCTACTACGAGGTGACGCCTGGCCCCGGGGCGGGGGAGGATCCGTTGTTTAGGAACTACTTGGTTCCCGAGGCTTCTCTCTCCTGGCCCGAACAAAAATTGCTGCTGCGGGCCTATCGCCGCCGCCGCGTGGTTCGTGCCCGCGGGGCGAAAGGTGCGCGGATCGCGGTGGCGCACCCGGTACAGGGCGCCGAGGGAGTGCAAGGCTTGCTGCTGGTGCGGGTGCGCCTCTACCGCCCGGCGGACCATCGCGAGTTGGGCAAGCTGCTGGCGGTGTACCGCAATTTTCAGCAACTGTTCGACCGCGTGGACCGCGACGCCCTGACGGGCCTCTACAACCGCCAGGCCTTCGGTGAAACCATCAACCGCATCATGCACCCCGTCCAGGGCGCCCGCAGCCGCCGCAAGGACAGGGAGCGCGTTTATTGGCTGGGCATCCTCGATATCGACCATTTCAAGAACGTCAACGACCGCCACGGCCACCTCATCGGGGACGAGGTGCTGTTGCTGTTTGCCCGCCTGATGCGGGACGCCTTCCGTTACGAGGACCGCCTGTTCCGTTACGGCGGAGAAGAATTCATCGTCATTCTGGAAGGCGCCAACGGCGACAGCGCCCAGCAGATATTCGAGCGTTTCCGGCTGGCGGTGGCGGCCACCCGCTTTCCCCAGGAAATCCACATCACCGTCAGCATCGGCTTCACCGAGGTGCTGCACGAAGGCTTGCCCAGCGATGTCATCGACCGGGCCGACCGGGCCCTCTACATGGCCAAGAATTCCGGCCGCAACCAGGTCTTGAGCTATGAGGGACTCCTTGCCCAGGGCCGTTTGCGGCATGCCGAGTACCCCTCCCACCAGGATGTTCAACTCTGGCTCAACGCCAGCGACAAATCCTAGCCGTTTTCATTTTTCGGTTTATCCCCTTGTACTGCAATGGATAGTTAACGACAACGTCATTGAGTTACAAAACTTATTTGATAAGTTGCATTTATTGTTTTTCTCTTTATACTGAAAACTAAGGTTTTTTTCAGGGGGGTGCCGTGAGGACTAATTCTATTGCAATGGGACAAGCCGGACAGGGCGCGGGGAGGGGAAATGCCGCGGGTCTTCCCGTCTCGCCGTCGGGAAGCCAGAACTGCGCCTGGATGCGGGCTCCGTGGGGAGCCGATGACGAGGCGTCCCATGCCGAGCAACGCCGCGAGGTGAGAGGCGAGCGTTACCAGCGCGCCGTGTCCCGTTTGCTGAAAAGCGAACTGCTGTATATCAAATTTCTCGAACCCGAGGGATGCCTGGCCATCAAGATACGCGGCGGCATGGTCCAGGATTTCGGCGACTGCCTGGTGATGGAGAACGGCACCGACCGTGAAATCGCCTGCCTTGGAAAGCTGGTGGGCTTCAAGCAGTGGCAATCCCTGGAGCTCTCGGGCAGCAACCGCTTCCGGGAGCAGGCAATGCTGGAAGTCCTGCGCTACGGCATACAGGTGCTGGGCTGTTCCATGCCCGAGCATTTGCGGGCGAAGCTGATGGAAATGAAACGGGAGCAGGTGCGGCCGGTGGTGCCGTCCGTCGCCGAGGGAAAACCCGCCCTGCACCCCGCTCCCAAGCCAGCGGAATCCCTGGGGCAGGATGCCGAACAGGAAATGCTGGAGTCCGTGGAGCACTACATCCTGGACATGCTGAGCGATTAGCCGCCGACGGGTTGTTCCCAGCTTCCCTCGAAAAACAACGTTCCCAGGGGGTCGCGGGCCCGTGGGGCGAGCTCCGCCTGTTTCAGTTCCCCTTCCAGCATCTCCGCGCCGGCCGGATGGCCGACGGCGATCATCGCCATGCAGGCGAAGGCTTCGGGGATGGCGAATTCTCGGCGGATTTTCTCCTGGTCGAAGCCGCCCATCTGGTGGGCCATCAATCCCGACGCCACGGCTTGCAGGCACAGATTCTCGCTCGCCGCGCCGGTATCGTATTGGCCCCAGCGGTTGGGCTTGCCGTTGTGGCGGAAAGCGCTGTTGGCGGTGGCCAGCAGCAACACCGGCGCATTCTTTACCCACACCCGGTTGCCTTCATCCAGGCAATCGAAGGCCCGTTTCCAACTCGCCGCGTCCTTGAGGCGGTCCCACACCAGAAAGCGCCACGGCTGGTCGCCGAAGCAGGAGGGTGCCCAACGGGCGGCTTCCAGCAGGGCGATCAACTGTTCCCGCGCCACTCCTTGAGCGGGGTCGAAGGCCCGTCCGCTCCAGCGGCGGGCGATGATGTCGTGAATGGGGTAGCGGGTGCTGGCGATTTTCTCGGTCATCGTGGTCTCACGGTTTGTTGACGGGGCGGACGCTCTCCACCAGCAATGTTACTTCAATTTCGTCGCCCACCGGTCCTCCGCCGGGGAAGTTCAGGCCCCAGTCGATGCCGTAGTCGCTGCGCTTGAGGGTGGTATGCCCCTCGAAGCCGGCGCGGACCTTGCCTGCCCCCGTGGGCGTGGTATCCGGGCCGAAGCCCAGCACTCGGAAGGGGAAATGGATGTCCCGCGTTACTCCGTGCAAGGTCAATTTTCCGTACAAGATGCCTTCGCCGGGGCCGGTGGGCTTCACGGCGGTGCTGACGAAACGCATGACGGGGAACTTGAGCACGTCCAGAAAATCGCCGCCGAGGACGTGGACGTCCCGCTCCCGGTGGCTGGAATTGAGGGACAGCACGGCGATGGTGACGTCCGCCGAGGAATTCGCCAGTTTGTCCCGGTCCACGCTCACCGTGCCGGTGACATCGGAGAAAGTCCCGCTGGTCTTGGAGACCGTGTGGCGGATGGTCCAGTTGGCGAAACTGTGTGCGTTGTCGATGGTGTAAGTCTCCACTTCGGCCATGGCGATGGCGGGGGAGAGGAGGGCGAGAAAAAGCAGGCTGCGTAGCGACATGGCGAATCTCCTTGTCATTGGCGGGTGAAACGCGCGGCCAGCTCGGCCACGCGGCGTCCCAAGTGCTCGGCGGTGCGGCGGTCGCTGG
>JAGUYQ010000148.1 GCA_020061285.1 Betaproteobacteria bacterium | reverse complement strand
GTCGGAGGCGCTGAGGGGGGTGCCGGGGGCGGTGAAGACCCGGTTGCGCACTTCGTTCTGCAGGGCGGTGCTGTCCTTGGCGCCCGGCGTCCACACCGTGCGCTCCCAGGCCACGTAGCGGCTGCCCTGGGCCGCGCTGTGGTTGATGTCCATGTATTTCCCCAGGAGCGGGATGGCGAGGAAGAGGGGAATGAGCACCAGGCAGACCACCAGGAACTCGGCCATGGCCTGCCCTCCCTGGGCGCGGAGACGGTCACGGTTCATAGCTGGACAGTCCTCCTGGATTGGCGCCGGGGGCTGGGGCCTTGGGGAGGAACTCCTTCCAGCCGAACAGGGTCATGTAGGCCTGCTGGCGCTCCTGGTCAGTGGTGTCGGCCAGGGCGGCCTCCCAGTAGGGGCTGAAGAGGTTGCTGTACTGCTTGTCGAGGGCGAAGCGCAGCTTGCCCTTGGAGATGGCGTAGAAGGCGTTCGCATCGGAAGGCTCCTCCAGCCGCATGTTGTCCAGGCCGAAGGGGCCGAGCCCCTTCGCGGGCGCGCCAAAGCCCGCCTGGGCGGCGGTGCGTGCCTTGGCCATGTCCTTGCTTACCACGATGGTGAGCTGGGGACCGTCGTTGTTTTTGGTGGAGGCGTCACTGGGGTTGCTGATGTCGTAATAGGGCTTGAGGCCGACGGATGTCGGCAGGGGTTCCTCGCCATACTCGCCCACCGCCATCTGGAACATTTCCTCGCTGTCGGCAGGGGCGCCGCCGTACGAGGGGGCGTTGTTGTTGCTGTTGAATATCTCCTCCCCCGGCGTGCCGTCGCCGGGGGCTGTGGCGTAGGCGGCGCCCCAGCCCAGGGGGATGGTGATGGATGCGTTGTGGAAGGGGTTGATGTTGCAGTACTTCCAGCCGCAGGGGTAGGGGATGCCGTGCCAGTGGCAGAACTCGACGCCGCAGATGAGCTCCACCTTGACGTCCACGGCGCCGTAGCCCCGCATGGTGTCCGCGGCGGACCAGGAATATTGCTTGTTGACCTGTTTCAGTTCCGTGCCGCCGCGGCGGAAGATGTTGAGGTAGATCTGGGCCTCGATCTTCACCGGCAGGGGGATGTCGTTGATGATGTCCTGCATCCAGTGGGGGAGGTGGTCCAGGATCCAGTTGGTGTCGAACACCGGCCCCTGGAAAAGTTGCCAGGAACGGCTCTGGGCGAAGCCGTCGTTGGAGGCACGGGTGGCGTCGGCGAAACGGCTCATTTCCGGTTTGGCGGAGTCGTAGCGGCTGGTGAACTTCCACCACTCGCTGGCGTCCTTGAGGAGTATGGCGAGCCGGTAGAGCTCCGCCGGGATGTCGCCGCCGCTGTCCGGCCATTTCACGAGATGGGCATCCGGGTCGTTGAGGGTCAGCACCCCGGTCTGCACCGTGGAGCCGCTGTAGGCGAGGTTCTGGACGATGGCCTCCACGTTGCCGTAGTGGAACGTCTCTTCCAGGTCGGAGAGGGCGGTCATCCAGTAGCCCAGCACCTTGATGACCGTGGGGAGGACGGAATCCACGAATACGTCCTCGAAGCCGTTGTAGGCTTCGTCGATGGCATCGCAGACGACGTCCAGGCCGGGGATGGGCTCGCACAGGACGGTGATGTTGTCGATGACCTGGCCGGTGAAGCGGAACCAGGAGGCGAGGCCCACCATCTGGCTCACGGCGACCTGATTGGCGACCATGGCCCGGTTCATGTAGGCGGTGAAGTTGTAGTCCCGCGCGGCGATGGTGGCGACGCTGTACGCCGTCGCGTCGGCGGTATTCTGGAGCTCCATTTTGGAGCGGGTGAGCTGGGCGGTATTGAAGAGGAGCAGCAATATCACGCCCACCACCATCAGGAGAATGGTGGCGAAGACCAGGGACTGGCCCCGTTGTCGAATCATCGGAACCATCCGGTCCGCTTCTCCCAGGCGGGGCCCCGAAGGGGGGCCCCGGTCGGGCTTAGTTGCCGCCCTGGGGGTTGCTGTAGGAGCCGAGGCCCTTGTCTTTGTTGGCCTCGGTCTGGCCTTGGTTGGCGGCTTCCTTCGCCTGCTGCTGGGCCGTTGAGCTGCTCTGGCCGGCCATCTCCTGGGACATGCCCGCCACGTCTTCGCGCACGGTCTTGCCGAAGTACATGTAAACACCGATGGCGGCGACGGCGACCAGAATGACGATGATGATGTATTCGGTCATGCCCTGGCCGCGCTGGCGGGTGGGGAAGCGAGTGGTGCTCATGGTTTTCTCCTCTTTGTTCGTTGTTCGTTAAGGGGGTCTGGATAAGGAAGGGTTAGACCTTGGAAAAAGTCTAACATAACAGTAACGCACGTGGAATACGGCTATTCCCGTCCTTCCTGCGTTCAGGAGGCGAGGCCGAAAAACTGGCGGACCCGGCGCAAGATATCCGTGTGCTGTTGCGCGACGTGCTTGGCACGGGCGGCGGCGTCCATTTCTTCCTGCTGGTGTTCCCGCTCCAGGGTGCGGGTGGCGAGGACCTTGGAGATTTCCTCCGCCAGGGCGGGGCGGGAGCGGAGGATGCCCTCGAAGGAAGCCTTGTCCAGACGGTAGCATTCCACGTTGGTCCGGGCGATGACCGTGGAGGCGCGGGGGCTGCCGGTCATCAGGCCCATTTCGCCGAAAAAACTGCCTTCCCGCAGGGTGGCGATCCAGCGGTTTTCCTCGGGAGGCGTTTCCAGGAACACGTCCACTTCCCCCTCGGTGAGAATGTACAGCCAGTGGGCCACCGCCCCCTGCCGGGTGAGCACTTCCCCTCGGGTGAAGGGGGAGTACACCAGCCGTTCGGCGATGGTGCCCAGTTCCTCGTGGCTGAGGGTGTTGAACAGTTCCACTTTTTCCAGGGCCGCCAGGCGATGGGCCAGCTCCCTCTGGCGCACGGCCTGTTCGTATTTTTCGCTTTCCTTGACGATGTGGCGGCTTTCCTCGGGGGTGGCGAAGCGGATGCCGGCCCGCTGGAAGGCGGTGAAGACATGGGCGCGGACGTTGGAATCGGTGGGGTCGTCCAGGAACAGGTCGGTGAGCCAGTAGCGCAGGGCGTAGCGGGCGTAGTTCTTGTCGAATTCCATCAGCACGCAGTTGGGCAAGGGCGCCTTGGCGACGTTGGGGATGTCCGCGCCGCGCACGGCCTCCTCGGCGGCCTGGATGACGTGGAAAGGGGGTTCCTTGAGGTCCACGTTGAACCACACCCAGCGCCGCAGTTGCACCGGCTGGCCGGTGCGCTGGCCGAGGACGCTGAACTTGTTCTTCATCAACTGGCTGTTGGGGATCACCACCGTTTCCCAGTTGCGGGTTTCCACCACCGTGGAACGCCAGCGGATGTCCACCACCCGCCCCACCACGTCGTCGGCCTTGATCCAGTCGCCCACCTCCACCGATTTGTCCAGTTGCAGGGCGATGCCGCCGAGGATGTTGCCCAGGGTGTCCTGCATGGAGAAGGCCACCACCGCCGTCACCACCGCCGAGGTGGTGACGACGCCCGACAGGTCCATGCCGGCATAGCGCAGCCGCACCATGCCCCAGACGAAATAGGCGCCGAAGGTGACGATGTCCTCGGAAATGCGCGGAGCGTGAACGCCCAGGTGGGGCAGGATGAGGCGGAAGAGGAAAATGGCCCAGAGGCGGATCAGCGCCACTCCCTGGATGAGGAAAAATATCTCCCGCAGGGTGGAGGCCATGCCCGGCAGTTCCAGTTGGTGGAACAGGGTGCTCACCAGGGCGCCGATCAGGCTGGTGGCGAGGAACAGCAGGGAGTTGCGGATGTCGCGCCGCTCCGTGGGCAGGAGGCGGTAGGACAGGGCGGTCGCCGCCAGGGTGGCCGCCAGCAGGACGGGGAAGCTGTCCCAGCCGAACAGGCGCATCACGGAATGCCACAGGGCGATCGGGTCGGTGATCATAACGGTTTGGCGGAACGCAATTTTTCCCGTGTCGGAGGGCGTGTTACTTGTTAGAATCCGGGCTGGATATTTATTTCTACCATAGCCCATTATGACGGACACGGTTAAGAAACGCATGGTACTCGGCATCACCGGCGGCATCGCGGCCTACAAGGCGGCGGAGCTGGCGCGGCTGATGATGAAGCGCGGCATGGACGTGCAGGTGGTGATGACCGATTCCGCCACCCGCTTCGTCGCTCCCCTCACCTTCCAGGCCCTTACCGGCAAGCCGGTGTTCACCGGCCTGTGGGACGACCGCATCGACAACGGCATGGCCCACGTGGAGTTTACACGGGGCGCCGACGCGGTGGTGGTGGCGCCGGCCTCGGCGGATTTTCTCGCCAAGCTGGCCCAGGGCCGGGCGGACGACTTGCTTTCCACCTTGTGCCTGGCGCGGGCTTGCCCCCTCCTGGTGGCGCCGGCCATGAACCGGCAGATGTGGGACAGCCCGGCCACCAAGCGCAACGCGGCCCAGTTGAAGCGCGACGGGGTGGCGGTGTTCGGCCCCGCCAGCGGCGAACAGGCCTGCGGCGAGGAGGGCTTCGGCCGTATGGTGGAGCCGGAGGAATTGCTGGCGGACATCGAGGGCTATTTCCAGCCCAAGCTGCTGGCGGGGCGCAAGGTATTGATCACCGCCGGGCCGACCTTCGAGGCCATC
>JAGUYQ010000342.1 GCA_020061285.1 Betaproteobacteria bacterium | reverse complement strand
GGACGGGACTCGAACCCGCGACCCCCGGCGTGACAGGCCGGTATTCTAACCAACTGAACTACCGCTCCGGAAGGTGCAGTCCATTACGACGCTGCAACAAAAACGGCCTGCCGTAGCAGGCCTTTCTTGTGGTGGCGTCCCCACGGGGATTCGAACCCCGGTTATCGCCGTGAAAGGGCGGTGTCCTAGGCCTCTAGACGATGGGGACCTGACCTTTGGTGGAGGTAAGCGGGATCGAACCGCTGACCTCTTGCATGCCATGCAAGCGCTCTCCCAGCTGAGCTATACCCCCGAAAGCCGCGCATTATCCGGGTCACCGCCGGCCTTGTCAAGGGGAGCGGCGCATCTTGACCGGGATTTTTTGCCGCCATCTTGTAACAGGCTGTTTTTATTAACCGGCTACGGCTGAGCGGGCGGGGGCCGAATGCCACGGTTGCCAGCACTGGCAACTCTCGCTCGGCGGCGTGAGGCCTTTTTTTCCTGCTGCGTTGCAGGCGCCCACGCCGTCGCTCGGGCACATGAATACTTCCCGGTTGAACACTCGGGTGGCGACCCAGTAGGCGCACGAACAGCAGGATGGCGTGCCGGGGGTGACGGAGTAGAAATAATTTTCGTCGTGCATGACAAAGCGGGAATAGAAGTTGCGGGTCATTGTTCGTCAGAATTGCGGCTGCTCTGGTAGATCAGGAAGCAAGCCACCATAATGACGTTGGTGAACAGGTAGTACATGGGCAGGAACGCGGTGTTTTCCATGGTGCTTCCCCTAATTCGTTAAGGTTGTTGTTGGAGCGATGCTCTTTTGTGACATCCTAGTGCGATGAATTGGATAATAAAATTGTGGATAGTACGTAAGGGAAAATACTCTTGTCGGGATAGGGTGTCGGTGCGGGGGGGCGGGAAGTGGGCTGGAGTTTTAGGGAATGGCGTCGGGAACGCTTGTTGAGCCGGCAGGAATTGCCGCGGGAGGCATGGAGTCGCCTGATATCCGGCCTGCCCCTATTGCGCGGCCTGGGAAAGGACGAGCTTGCCCGTTTGCACGATTTGGCGCTCCTGTTCCTGCATGAGAAACAATTCGTCTCCGCCGGCGGCCATGAGTTGACGCCGGAGATGGAACTGCTGGTCGCTGTCCAGGCCTGTTTGCCCATTCTCAACCTGGGTTTCTCCTGCTACGACGGCTGGGTGTCGGTTATCGTCTACCCCGGCGAGTTCGTTCCCGAGCACGAGTACATGGACGAGGCCGGGGTGGTGCACGTGATGCGGGATGCCCGTATCGGTGAATCCTGGGAGAAGGGGCCGATGGTGTTGTCCTGGGTCGATGTCTCCTTGAGCGGTGAGATGGACGGGGTGAACGTGGTGATCCACGAATGCGCCCACAAGCTCGACATGCTCAACGGCGGCGAGGCGAATGGTTTTCCCCCCATGCACGACGGCATGGCTGCTGCCGAATGGAGCCGAGTGTTCAACGACAGCTACGAGCGATTTTGTTCCCAGGTGGATGGCGGCGAGGAGGCCGATCTGGATTCTTACGCCGCCGAGTCTCCGGGGGAGTTTTTCGCCGTGGTCAGCGAGGCGTTCTTCGAGACCCCATGCCCTCTGCTGCGGGATTTTCCCGGCGTCTATCGCCAATTGGCGATGTTCTACCGTCAGGACCCGGCTGAGCGCCGTGGAGGATGTAGCTGATGGAATTGACCGGGCTCGCCCTGCTGGTGGCCCTGATCCTGTGGTGGCTGGGCAGCATGCGCGCACGGGAGGCGGCGCTGACGGCGGGCAAGCGTTCCTGCGCCGCCGCCGGGGTGCAGTTTCTCGACGACACGCTGGAATTGCGGCGCCTGGGGTTGCGGCGGAATGACTGGGGCCAGTTGGCCTTTTACCGGGAATACCGCTTCGAGTTCAGCGATACCGGCGATAACCGCCGGGGAGGAGTCGTGGCGATGTTGGGGGCGCGCATTCAAGCGGTGGAGTTGGACGCAGGGGCGGCGAACCCTAAATCAATTGCAGGTGCGGGCTTGCGTATCCCCGCGGGGAGTGGGGATAATCGAGGCAGCCATGCTGAACAAACCATAGATGAGTAGGGGGTAGGTATGTTAAAAGGACTAAGCGTCCGCAGTCAGCTTTTCCTCTTTGCCGGCGTGACGTTGCTGCTGTTCGTGGTGGCGATGATTATCGCCATCAACGGCATGACCCGCACCGAGCAGCGCTTCAAGGCCTTTCTGTCCCATGACCAAGCGCAGTTGCTGACCTTCAATGAAATGTACGCCCAGGGCCTGCAATCCGGCCAGGCCTTGCGCAATATTCTCCTTGATCCCGCCAACCGCAAGGCCTACGACAACCTCGCCAAGGCGGGGAACGACTTCGACGCCGCTTTCGACGCGGCGCGGCGGTTGACCGGCGGCGATGGGGAAAAAAGCGCCGTCCTGGACCAGGTCGGGGAACTGCTTGCCAAGCAGCGCGCCGTCCGGGAGGCGATTCTCGCCGCCGTCGCCGCCAACGACCTGGAGGGCGCCAAGGCCCGCCTCAACAAGGAAGAAACCCCAGCCTGGCGGGAAATGAAGAAAATCCTCCTCGACAGCCTGGAGGCCAACCGCAAGGAAGCGGAAACCACCCAGGCCGACATGGAGCGGGCGGTGGCCAAGGCCCGCTCCACGGCGGTCGGTTTCGGCATCCTGGCCCTGCTGGCGGCGGTGGTGATCGCGGTCCTGATCGCTCGCAACTTGATGAAGCAGTTGGGCGGCGAACCCCGTTACGCGGCGGAGGCCGCCTCCGCCGTGGCGCGGGGCGATTTGTCCACGGAGGTGGCGGTGCGCTCCGGCGACCGGGAGAGCATGCTGTATTCCATGAAAACCATGCGCGACTCCCTGGCGCGGATGATGGCGGAAATCCAGGAGGTGGTGAGCGCGGCCGCCCAGGGGGATTTTTCCCGCCGGGTGGATTTGTCCGGCAAGACCGGTTTCGCCAAGGACCTGGGCGACAGCATCAACCGCCTCAACGCCGACCTGATGCAGCAGCTCGGCGGGCGCCCGGCCTATGCGGTGGAAGTGGCTCAGCGCATCGCCAAGGGTGACTTGTCGGTGGAGGTGGAAAAGCAGGACGGCGACGACCGCAGTCTGCTGGCGGCGATGGCCACCATGCGCGCCAACCTGGCCCGCATGGTGGATGAGATGCGCCAAGCCCATAATTCCACCGCCCGCATCAAAACCGCCCTCGACAACGCCACCACCAAGGTGATGATCGCCGACAACGACGGCAAGATCATCTACATGAACGAGGAGGTGAGGGAAATGTTCCGCGTGGCGGAGGCCGACATCCGCAGGAGCATGCCCCACTTCGACGCCGGCAACATCCTGGGGCAGAACATCGACCGTTTCCACCGCCATCCCGAGCATCAGCGCGAAATGCTGGCCGGCCTGAAGGACACCTTCCGCACGACCATTGTCCTGGGCGGCCACACTTTCCACCTTGCCGCCAACCCGGTGGTGAGCGAAGCCGGCGAGCGTCTCGGCACCTCCGTGGAATGGTTCGACGCCACCCACGAGGCGCAGATCGAGAGCGAGGTGGGGAGCATCGTCAACGCCGCTTTGCTGGGGGATTTTTCCAAGCGCATCATCCTCGCCGATAAGGAAGGGTTCATGAAGGACCTCGGCGTCGGCTTCAACCAGTTGATGGAAACCAGCGAACTGGCGCTCGCCGACGTGGCTCGGGTACTGGAGGCCATGGCCAAAGGGGATCTCAGCCAGTCCATCACCGCCGACTACCAGGGCACCTTCGCCAAGTTGAAGGACAGCGCCAACACGACCGTGGCGAATCTGAAGCAGTTGGTGGAACAGATCAAGGAGGCGGTGGACGCCATCACCACCGCCGCCAAGGAAATCGCCAGCGGCAACCAGGATTTGTCCCAGCGCACCGAGGAGCAGGCCAGTTCCCTGGAGGAAACCGCTTCCAGCATGGAGGAGTTGACCAGCACCGTGAAGCAGAACGCCGACAACGCCCGGCAGGCCGATCAATTGGCGGCGAGTTCCTCCGAGGTCGCCGTGAAGGGCGGCCAGGTGGTGCGCGCGTCGGTGCAGACTATGGCGGATATTTCGGACAGTTCGAAGAAGATCGCCGACATCATCGGCGTCATCGACGGTATCGCCTTCCAGACCAACATCCTTGCCCTCAACGCCGCCGTCGAGGCGGCGCGGGCGGGGGAGCAGGGCCGCGGCTTCGCCGTGGTGGCGGGAGAGGTGCGCAACCTGGCCCAGCGC
>JAGUYQ010000110.1 GCA_020061285.1 Betaproteobacteria bacterium | reverse complement strand
TGGCCGAGCGGCCGAAGGCGGCGGTCTTGAAAACCGCAGACGCGCAAGCGTCCGGGGGTTCGAATCCCTCTCCCTCCGCCACTTCACGATGCAGCACCGTCCGACAAAATCCATAAAGTCAAGAAATTCAAGGGAAAGCCGGGTCACAATGGTCCGGCTTGATCCGCGTTGGTCCGCTGTCGGCATGGAAAACCGCACAATCCGGGGGGGCGGCACCCCGCAAACGCAGGGCAAAGGCGGCATGCGCGGACACGAAGAACCTGGAGCGGCTCACCTGCCCCAGGGCCATCACGTCCACGCACAGCACGCGCTTCGTGGCGATCATGGATCGGTTCATGCCCCCGTGGCGACGGTATCGGGGGACATTCAACCGCTCACCGGTGCGGCATGAGACATAGGGGAATTGACGGTGAGCGCATGACAACCGCACCGGTCATCTGATACCCATGCTCCCCATGGAATGGTTCATCATCATCGGCGCAGGCATCGTCCTCCTTCTCCTGGTCGCCCTGTTCGTTCGCCGGGGCAGGCGGCGGGGTGGGACGGGCATGCCCGGGCAGTTCGACTTCGACCGCTTCAAAAGCCGCGAGCTTGGCAAGCGGGGCCTCCACGACAAGACCAAATGGAACTGACCATGCCTCTGCCCGCCGCAGGCCTCTGCCGGGGCCTCGCCATCATGGCCGGGAGGGCGGCCCTGTTGCGGCTGTGGCGCACAGCGCGCCCCCTTCATGGAAAATTCAGGTTATCAGGTTATAATTTCACACCATGCGCCGACCGTCCGCCACGCCCCTGAACGGAGCATGGGAAGCCCGCTACGAGCATATGTTCCCGCTCAGGATACGCAGGCGGGGGGCACAGTACTTTCATCTCGGCAAAGTGAAAATTGCCGGAGTCAGCCCGGAGGGGATTACCGCAAGGGTGAAGGGCTCAAAAGAGTACCTTGTCGAACTTGTCCAGGACGAGACGTCCGGGGCGTCAGTCAGGGTCTCATGCGAGTGTCCGTATTTTCGTCGAGGCTCTCTTTGCAAGCACATTTGGGCGGCCATTCTGGCAGCCGACGCGTCCGTGAAGGCCCAGCCCTCCGCACTCCCCGGGGCATCAGGCAAGGCTGATTCCTCCTGGCGTGACCTGCTTTTCCCTTCACGCGCAAACCCGGATCAGGAAAGCCGGGGGGATGCTCCCCAGCGCAAGTACATGCTGCGGTACGAACTCGCCATCCGCAGGGGCAAGATC
Source organism: Betaproteobacteria bacterium (assembly GCA_020061285.1). The sequence goes on along the minus strand of JAGUYQ010000110.1, from coordinate 4,748 downwards.
ATGTTGTCGGCATTGCGGCAGGGCATCCTGAAGAATGGCGGGCTCAGCAAGCAGGTCAAGGCGGCTACTTCGCAGCTCCTGAGCGATGCTGACCTTCCGGATACGGATCGGTCCATTCTTGAGGCCATGCTTTTTCTCACCTCCCGAGATGATTTCCCCTACGACAGGTGGGGCGGCTTTTTTCGCCCTCAGACTTTCGCGGACTACCCGCTCGACTCAGTCACGTTGACGCGCCTGCTTCCGCTTTTGGCCGTCACAGACCGCTGTCATGTCGCAGTGAATGGGCAACCCGTCGCTACTCCCTTGAAACGAGGTGACCCTTTCGCAGGAAGCCTGGAGTTTCGCCTCGTCAAGGCCTCGCTGGCAAAAAAGCGACCAGACCTGGAATATGTTCCCCATGTCCGTCTGGGCGAAGCATCGCTTCCCTGTTCGCAGATTCCCGTATTCCTAGAGGCCAAGCCCTTGTACTTCATTGTCGACGGGCATCTCCATTCCCTGCCCGGGCCTGACCTGCAATGGGTGCAACGAATCCGGAAACTCCATCACAAGGTCCGGGTGCCAAAGGAGGACTTCAAAGCGGTGTTCCAGATGGCGGGAGACGGATCGTCGCCACAGTTGGAATTGCCCGAGGACATGGGGCCAAAGAGCCTGCCCGACGTGCAGCCGAAGCCTCGATTGGAAATTGAGACCCGCGAGGACGGACACGTCGCAAGGCTCTGGCTGGACTACGCCGGTTCGGAGATACCCTTTGACGACAACCGACCCTCGGTCCTCGACATGGAAGCCTGGACCCGCATCGACCGTCTCCCAGAAGTGGAGCAGCAGTTGGAGGATCGATTGATCCAGGCCGGTTTTGCCGCCAGCGCCGAGGGCTCATATCTGTTTCAGGCGTCCGCGTGGCATATGCTTAGCGCTTTGGCTCCCTTGGTCGAAGACGGCTGGAGCATCCGGAGTCGGGAGGGGAAAACCCTTGTCGCTGGGGCGGTTTCCTCGATCCGGGTAGCCAGCGGGCTGGATTGGTTCGACCTCGAGGGCGGGATGGCCTTCGGGGATGTGATCGTGCCCCTGCCCACGGCGGTTCGCGCCTTTCTACGGGGCGAGAAGACCTTGGACCTCCCAGGCGGGATGACCGGCGTACTGCCGGAGGACTGGCTGTCCGTCCATGCAACGGGTTTGTCCATGGCCACCTCTGAGAGGGCGAAGGATACGGTGCTGCGCTTCCATACCGCCCATGCCCCGCTTTTGGGCGAACTGCTCGAAGACCCGGCCGTCTCCATGGAGCGCGACTTCTCGCAGCGTCTTCGTCGCATGAAAGATTTTTCCAGCATTTCGCTCCCACCCCCACCCTCCGGCCTGCACGGAAAGCTTCGGCCTTACCAGCTCGAATCCCTCGGCTGGTTGGATTTCCTGAAAATCTTCGGTTTTGGCGGTATCCTGGCTGATGATATGGGCCTGGGCAAGACCGTTCAGGTGCTGGCGTGGCTTATCCTGGAAAAAGAGCGCGGCGCAACCGGACCGTCGCTGGTCGTCGCCCCCACCTCTCTCCTTTTCAACTGGCGCAATGAGGCGAATCGCTTCACGCCAGACCTGCGCGTTCTCACATATGCCGGGCTGGACCGGGCGAATCAGGCCAAATTCTTCCAGGAATCCGATCTGGTCTTGACCACATACGGTCTGCTGCGCCGGGATGTGGAGGTTCTGAGCAAGATGCCTTGGCGGCGCCTGATTCTCGACGAAAGTCAGGCGATCAAGAACCCGGATTCCCAGACCGCCAGGGCTGCGCGTATACTGCCTGCCGAACACCGCCTGTGCATGACCGGAACGCCCGTGGAAAACAGGCTGGACGAACTCTGGTCACAGATGCATTTTATAAACCGCAACATGCTCGGCTCGCGTTCCAGTTTCGATGCCCGGTTCGCGAAGCCCGTATCCCAGGGCGATCAGACCGCCAGGGAACTGTTGCAGCGCCTTATCAAGCCGTTTGTCCTACGCCGCACCAAGGAGGGTGTCGCCGCTGATCTTCCCGAGAAGCAGGAGTCGCTTGTCCGTTGCGAAATGACCAAAGAACAGCGGGCCTGCTATGCCCGGCTTCGGGAACACTATCGGGGCGAGATTCTTCGGGCCGTGGATGAAGTCGGCCTGAACCGCTCGAAGATCAAGGTGCTGGAGGGTCTTCTCCGGTTGCGCCAAGCCGCCTGCCACCCGGGGTTGGTGGGAGTGGACGCCGCCGGGTCGGGCAAACTCGAAGAACTTGTCCGCCTGCTTCAGGAAGTGGCGGAGGGGGGGCATAAGGCCTTGGTGTTTTCCCAGTTCACCCGATTCCTGGCGCTCATTCGCAAGAGGCTGGAGGCGGAAGGCATATCCTACGAATACCTGGATGGACGCACCCCGGCCAAAGTCCGCGAGCAACGCGTGGCCGCGTTTCAAAGTTCATCCGGCCCCCCGGTCTTTTGCATAAGCCTGAAGGCGGGGGGCACGGGCCTGAACCTGACCGCCGCAGATTATGTCTTTCTCCTGGACCCGTGGTGGAATCCGGCGGTTGAAAGCCAAGCCGTTGACCGCGCCCACCGCATCGGACAGGAGAAGAAAGTCATCGCCTACAGGTTCGTCTCGGAAGGCAGTATTGACGAAAAGGTGCTCGAACTCCAGAAGGAGAAGCGGGAACTGGCTGCCATCTTGGAAGACGGCGTCACGTCGATGGTCGGCTCGCTGACACGTGAAAACCTTGAAATGCTTCTTTCCTGAACGAAAGAGGCTTCGGATGGGATGTGAGATGACAGGCGCCTGCCCATGGTTTGTCTACTTGCTCGAATGCTCCGACGGAACATTGTATTGCGGGATCACCAGGGATATCGCCAGGAGGCTCAAGGAGCATAACGGCATTTTGGCCGGTGGCGCGCGGTATACACGTTCGCGGAGGCCGGTTGCGTTGCTCGCGAGCGTCGCGGTGCGCCACAGATCAGAGGCCGCCACGATCGAGTGGCGCGTCAAGCGACTGCCACGGCGCAAGAAACCACTTTTTATGCAGGGTGAGGAACTGACCGGTGGGCGAGGTGACTCAGTGTAGGACCAACGCCAGCGCCTGGGCGATTCTGGCAGCCATGGGCTTCGGCGCGCTCATCGCCCAGATGTTCAGCACGGTGATCGGTCCCGCGCTGCCTACGATCAAGGACGATCTCGACCTGTCCCTGTCGATGCAGGCCTGGACGATCACCGCATACAGCCTGGCCTTCGGCACGGCCTTGATCGCAGGCGGCCGTCTTGGCGACCTCGTCGGCGAGGTCCGCATGATCGTGATCGGCTACATGATCTTCGGCGTCGGCCTTGTCCTGTCCGCCATGGCCACGAGCGGCCTGCTCATGGTGTCCGGACGCACGGTGCAAGGCATCGGCATCGGCATTTCCGCACCGGCCACCCTGTCCATCGTGGTGAACGCCTTTTCCGCTTCCCGTTGTGGATTCGCTGTCGGCGTGTGGGGATTTGCCCACGGGTTCGGATTATTGGTCGGTCCGATTTTCGCTGGCTACATGCTCGATCTGCTGAGTTGGCGCTGGGTCTTCTGGCTCGCCGTGCCGCTGACTGTCGCCGTCATCCTGGTCACCCTGGCGGCCACACGGAACTATTGCAGCGTGCTGTCTTCCGGCCGCTATGACATCCTCGGCCTCGTCCTGGGCGGCCTTGGCATCACCCTGGTGACCTATGGGTTGCAAAACGCCTGCAACGGTTGGAGTCTGCCAACCACCTGGGGCGCTTTGGCGACCGGCGTGGTGCTGCTCGTCGTGTTCGGCGTTGTGGAGACCCGCACCGCCGACCCCCTCGTCGATTTTTCCCTGTGGCGCGAGCGTCTGTTTGCAGGGGCTTTTTTCGCCGAGAGCGCGGTGGGATTCGTCTATATCCCGATGCTGACCTTCGTGGGGTCGCTTTTTTTTATCAATGTGCTCGGGTATTCGCCGGTGATGGCCGGTTGGGTCATCGTCATCACGACCGGAACCTGCATGGTGCTGGAACCGCCCGCAGGCCGCCTTGTCGACCGCATAGGACCGGAAATTCCCATTGTGGCCGCACTGGCCATGCAGGCCGTTGCGTTGTTCTGGATGGGCGCCTTCACGGCGCAGACAACCCTGGCCGAACTCATCATCCCGTTGGCGCTGATGGGAGCAGGCGTCGGCATCGCCCTGCCCGCCTGCAACGCGGCCGGGATGCAGACACTCAAGCCCGAACAGGCAGGCATGGGCTCGGGTCTCATCCAGATGACATTCAACGTGCCGGCCGCCCTCGGTGTCGCGCTGGTCACCTCGATCATGGGGGCGCGGTCTCTGGACAAGGTGGGGACGGCGCTGGCCGGGCAGCCGTTTCTCCAGCAGGGCCTGGAATACGCCCAAGCCGTCAAGGACGGGAACGATGCCGCAGCCGCAGCCATCCTTGACGCACTGCCGTCCGACTCCGCCGTCATGGTGAAAAACGCGCTTGTTTCCGCGCAATCCGCAACGATCACCATGAGCATGACGGTCCTTGGGGGCATTGCCCTGGCTGGGGCGATCATGGCCCTGCTGATTCTCGGCCGCCGCAGATGACCCGGGGAAAATCCATAGCGTGATGTTCCACACATCAGCATGTGCTTCGTGTGGCCGAAAGCCGTGTTTTCAAGCCATTGCCTGGCAGCCACGACCGCAAGAGAATGCCGAGTTCTTTTCGGAACGCGACACTAGAAGGGGTCGAAGGCGTCGGGGCTGGCCTGTTTGCCCCGG
>JAGUYQ010000055.1 GCA_020061285.1 Betaproteobacteria bacterium | reverse complement strand
TCATCGAGGAAGCGCCGCCGGCCAACGACAAGGACGCCTTCACCCATTACCTGAAACTGGCCGGCAAGGGGGATGCCGCCGCCCAGGCCAAGGTCGGCCAGATGTACCGTGAGGGCCGCGGCACCCAACAGAGTTTCGGCGATGCGGTGAAGTGGTACCGCAAGGCCGCCGAACAGGGCAACGCGGAAGGGCAAGCCCGCCTCGGCTTCATGTACATGACTGGGCTAGGGGTCAAAAAGGATGAAGCGGAAGCGGTGAAATGGCACCGCAAGGCCGCCGAACAGGGCAATGCCATCGGCCAATACAACCTCGGCCTGATGTACCTCAACGGCCGCGGCATAGCGGCGAACAACATCCAGGCCTACCTATGGTTGAAGCTCGCGGCGGCGAAAGACGGGGCCGCGCGGGAAAAGCTGCGCACGCTGATTCCGCGCATGAGCAATGTGGACGTCCTGGAGGCGGAGCGCCTGGCCGACGAATGGCGGCACCAAGGCCCATAGCCGAATAGACGCCCATGAGCCACGCACAGTCGAACCTGGTTGTCCTCTTCGCCGACATCAGCAACAGCACGCGGTTGTACGAGACCCTGGGCGACCACGCCGCCCTGCAACTCATCGACCATTGCCTGACCATCCTCAAGAACCTGGCGCGGAAATTCGGCGGCCGCACCGTCAAGACCATCGGCGACGAGATCATGTGCGTCTTCCCCTCCGCCGAGGCGGGGCTCCAGGCCGCTTCCGAAATGCAGGTGGCCATCTCCAAGGAGCCTGCCCACGGCGCCACCCGCCTGGCGGTGCGCATCGCCTTCCACTACGGCCTGGTGATCGAAGAAGACGGCGATGTCTTCGGCGACACCGTCAACGTGGCCGCGCGCCTGGGCGACCTCGCCAAGGCGGAGCAGATTCTCACCAGCCAGCAGACGGTGGATGCCCTGCCCGCCTACCTGCGCCTCGGCATCCGCGCGGTGGGCATGCTGCCCCTCAAGGGCAAGCAGGAGGACGTCCAGGTGTGCGAGGCGATCTGGCAGTTCGGCGACGACCTCACCATGATGCAGGGGCGCATTCCCCCGCCGGCGAAATCGGCGGGCAAGTTCAAGCTCATCCTCGGCGAACGGGAATGGCTGCTGGACGACAACCGCGACGTCCTGTCCATAGGCCGCGACGCCCACAGCGACGTGGTGGTGGCGAACAAGATGGCCTCCCGCCAGCATGCCCGCATCGAGCGGCGAAGGGAAAAGGTCGTACTGGTGGACGTCAGCACCAACGGCACCTTCGTCACCCTCGACGGCGGCGCGGAAATGACGGTGCGTCGGGAGGAAGTGCTGCTCCACGGCTCCGGCACCCTGTGCTTCGGCCAGAGCGCCCACGACCCCGACAGCGAGGTGCTGCACTTCTCCTGCGCCTGAGTGGATGGCCGCTCGGGGGACTGTCAAAGCCCCCCCAAAAAAAAACGCCGCAGAGCCTGCGGCGTTTTTTTGGCAAGGCGTGCCGATCAGCCGCCGGACTTGGCCGCCTTCTTGCGCTCGTGCTCCTGCAGATAGCGCTTGCGCAGGCGGATGGACTGGGGGGTGATTTCCACCAGCTCGTCGTCGTCGATGAACTCCACCGCCGACTCCAGGGTCAGCTTGATGGGCGGGGTAAGGCGAACCGCCTCGTCGGTGCCGGAAGCGCGGACGTTGGTCAGTTTCTTGCCCTTGATGGGGTTCACCACCAGGTCGTTCTCCCGGCTGTGGATGCCGATGATCATGCCCTCGTACAGCTTGTCGCCGGGGGAGACGAACATCCGGCCACGGTCTTCCAGGTTCCACAGGGCGTAGGCCACGGCCTCGCCGTGTTCCTGGGAGATCAGCACGCCGTTGCGGCGGCCGGGGATATCCGGGCGTAGCGGGCCGTATTCGTCGAAGACGTGGGCCATGATGCCGGTGCCACGGGTCAGGGTGAGGAATTCGCTCTGGAAGCCGATCAGGCCGCGGGCGGGAATGCGGTACTCCAGACGGGTGCGGCCGTTGCCGTCGGGCTGCATGTCCTGGAGATCGCCGCGGCGGCGGCCCAGTTCCTCCATCACCGCGCCCTGGTTGGTGTCTTCCACGTCCACAGTGAGCATTTCATAGGGCTCGCACTTCACCCCGTCGATTTCCTTCATCACCACTCGGGGCTTGCCCACGGCCAGTTCATAACCCTCGCGGCGCATGTTCTCCAGCAGGATGGTGAGGTGCAGTTCGCCCCGCCCGGATACCAGGAACACGTCGGCGTCGGCCGTTTCTTCCACCCGCAGGGCGACGTTGGTCAGCAATTCCTTCTGCAACCGGTCGCGCACTTGGCGGGAGGTGACGAACTTACCTTCGGTGCCGGCAAGGGGGGAGCCGTTGACCTGGAAGTTCATGGTCAAGGTCGGCTCGTCCACGGTCAGCATGGGCAGCGCCACGGGATTCTCACGGTCGGCGATGGTGACGCCGATGCCGATCTCCTCGATGCCGTTGATCAGCACGATGTCGCCGGCCTCGACCTCGTCCACCAGCACCCGCTCCAGGCCCTTGAAGCCCAGCACCTGGTTGATGCGACCGTTCTTGGGGGTAGAGCCGGGGCCGTTCAGCACCGCCACGGACTGGCCGGGTTTGATGCGACCGTTCTTGATGCGGCCGACGCCGATGCGGCCGACGAAGCTGTTGTAGTCCAGGGCGGAAATCTGCAACTGCAAAGGCGCGTCGGGATCGCCGGAGGGGGAAGGAACGTGCTTGACCACGGTCTCGAACAGGGCGCGCATGTTGTCGCTGGGCTGGGCCAGGTCGATGGTGGCCCAGCCGTTGAGGGCGGAGGCGTACACCACGGGAAAGTCCAACTGCTCCTCGGTGGCGCCCAGCTTGTCGAACAGGTCGAAGGTCTGGTCCACCACCCAGTCGGGGCGGGCACCGTGGCGGTCCACCTTGTTCACCACCACGATGGGCTTGAGGCCCTGGGCCAAGGCCTTCTTGGTCACGAAACGGGTTTGCGGCATGGGCCCTTCCACCGCGTCCACCAGCAGCAGCACGCCGTCCACCATGGACAGCACGCGTTCCACTTCGCCGCCGAAGTCGGCGTGCCCCGGGGTGTCCACGATGTTGATGCGGGTGCCCTCGTACTCCACGGCGGTGTTCTTGGCCAGAATGGTGATGCCCCGCTCCTTTTCCAGGTCGTTGCTGTCCATCACCCGCTCGGTGACCTGCTGGTGGGCGGCGAAGGTGTGGGCCTCCTGGAGCAGCTTGTCCACCAGGGTGGTCTTGCCGTGGTCAACGTGGGCGATGATGGCGATGTTTCGTAGGGCGCGGGACATGGAGATTTCCTGGGATTGCGAAAAGGGCGAAAGTCTAACATATTTCGCTGGCTTTCTTGATGAATTTCAGTATAATCCGGTCCTCTTGGCTATTAGCCGGGTT
>JAGUYQ010000305.1 GCA_020061285.1 Betaproteobacteria bacterium | reverse complement strand
CCCGCACCGGCAGCAGCGGCACCACCGTCGCCACCGGGGTCCGCGGCCTGACCAAGGAAGAACTGCAAAACGCCCAGCCCAACCCGGCGGAATTGAAGAAGCTCAAGCAATACACGGTCGGCGCCAAGGAGGCGCGGACCTTCGCCGCCGCTGGCGGACTCAAGGCCCGGCAGGTGGATTACCTGAAAGAGCCGGCCTCCGCCGCCAATGGCGGCAACCAAAACTCCGGCTGGGGAGGCATTCAATGAACAAGCGTCTAGCCCTCCTGCTCGCCGCCCTGGCGATGCCCGTGGCCGGCCATGCCTTCGACCTGGGCAACATCAATCTCAACCGCATCGGCAGCGTCATCAAGAACGTCCAGGAAGCCAACCGGGAAGTGCCGGAAAAGGAGGAAGTGGCCATCGGAGAGCAAATGGCCGCCACCCTGCTGGGCGGCGCCCCCTTGGTGAACAACCCGGCCCTGGAAAAGTACGTCAACGACGTGGGCCGCTGGCTCGCCCTGCAAACCGAACGCCCGGACCTGGTGTGGCATTTCGGCGTACTGGACAGCGAGGCGGTCAACGCCTTCGCCGCGCCGGGAGGGTACATTTTCATCACCAAGGGTCTGCTCAAGCGCCTCGACAACGAAGCGGAACTGGCCGGCGTCCTCGCCCACGAAATCGCCCACGTCCTGCAGAGGCACCATCTCAAAGCGATCCAGAAGAACGCCTCCTACGGCGCTTTCGCCGAGGTGGCCACCATGGCGGTGGAAGCCCACGGCGAGGGAGATACGAAATCCCAGGTGCTGGCCAACCTGGTCCAGGGCACCAAGGAGCTCTACGCCCGCGGCTTGGACAAGGACGACGAATACGAAGCCGACCGCATGGGCATCGTCATCGCCGCACGGGCCGGCTACGATCCTTTCGCCCTGCCGGAAGTGATTCACGACCTGGAAAAGCTCAACCCCAAGGACCCGGGAGCCGAACTGCTGTTCGAGACCCATCCCGCGCCCCCCGACCGGATCAAGGCCATCGACCAAGCCGCCGGGAACAAGCTGGACGCCTACGGCAGCCAGCCCACCCTGGCTGCCCGTTTCCTCAAGCACAAACCCAACGGCAAATAAACTCGGCTGCCCCCTTCCGGGGGGTACGCGGCTTAGTCCTCGCCGCCGCGCTGGGGTTCACCTTTCCCGCCCATCAGCGGCTTCATGGCCGTGCGCAGGCTGGAAAATACCTTGGAATGGTCCTTCTCGACCCCTGCCAGCAGTTGCTTCAACTGGTAGCGTTGCATCGGCTTGCTGAAGCAGGCCGGGCAATTCTCGAAGATGACGGGCAGTTCGGCATTGCGGGCGAAAGCCAGGGTCTGCCGCTCCCGCACGTAGGCGAAGGGGCGGATCACCCGCAGGTCGCCGGCATCGATGGTGTAATGGGCGGCCATGGTGCGCAGCTTGCCGCCGAAGAAAGCGGACATGAGGAAGGTTTCGGCCAGGTCGTCCAGATGCTGGGCCAGGGCCAGGACGTTGTAGCCGTGCTCCCGTGCCGCCCGGTAGAGGATGCCGCGCCTCATGCGCGAACAGAAGGCGCAGAAGGAATCCCCCACCATGCTCTTCTCCGCCTGCTCGACGATGGGCTGGCTCTCGTAGAAATAGGGCACCCCCAGTTCCGCCAAATACGCTTTAAGCGGGGAGGGGTCGAAATCCGGCGACTGGGGGTCCACGGTGCAGGCGGCCAGTTCGAAGCGGATGGGGGCCTTCTGCTTGAGATGCAGCAGAACGTGAAGCAGTGACAGGGAATCCTTCCCGCCGCACCGGTTAGTTGGCGCACCGATGACATCGGCTGCACTCCTTTGTGGGCGCGGTCGCTTACCTCGGGAAACGATGTCCATGAGATTTGGCGGGTTTCAAGGAAAAAACGGGCCTGAATGTCCATGGCACGGATTTAATTCTAATGCAAAGTTATAACTGGAAGCGTTCGGCGAGAAGAAGAGGCAGACGCGGGAAATCACACAGGATAAAATTGCATGCAATTCGAGCGCATCAGATTGAAGACGTATGTCTGTGAGGAGTTCGTTTTGACTGCTGAACACCTGCGAGAATGTATTTAGGAATCCAGAATGACTGCCCGTACCAACCTCCCGGTAGACTCTTTTCCAATTAATCTTCACCTTGATAGGGTACAGGGAAGGATTTCAGAACCCGCACGTTCTCGCAGTGTAGAGAGACTGCAGAAACAGATCCGGCGACTAGCTGGTAAGGCGATTATCGACTTCAACATGATTGAGGGCGGCGATCGGGTCATGGCCTGCCTTTCCGGCGGAGCAGATAGTTACACCATGCTCGATACCTTGTTGTACCTGCAAAGTGTTGCTCCGATTCGTTTCGAGGTAATTGCAGTTAACCTAGACCAGAAACAACCGGGATTTCCTGAGCATGTATTGCCTGAATACCTGGAAAAAATTGGAATTGAATACAAGATTGTCGAACAAGATACCTACAGCATCGTAAAAGAGAAGATAGCCACGGGGAAAACGACATGTTCTCTATGTTCCCGCCTGCGACGAGGGATTCTGTATCGCACAGCAAAGGAAATAGGCGCTACGAAAATCGCCCTTGGGCATCACCGGGATGATATTCTCCAAACACTGCTATTGAATTTGTTTTTCGGTGGAAAGTTAAAAGCCATGCCGCCGAAGCTGCGTTCCGACGATGGTACTAACGTCGTAATCAGGCCGCTGGCCTATTGCAGAGAAGAGGACATCAAAAAATACGCGGCAGCAATGTCCTTTCCGATTATTCCATGCAATTTGTGTGGGTCGCAGCCAAATCTGCAACGTCAGGTTATGCGTGAACTGCTGCAAAAGTGGGAAAAAGAAGACCCACGAAGGCTGAAGAGTATGTTCACTGCACTAACCAACGTAGTTCCCTCGCATCTAATGGATAAATCGCTATTCGACTTCGAAAACCTGTTAGGTCAACACGAGGGTGACATACTCTTTGATCAAGATTGACAGCTATGTGAAAAATGCCTAAGTTTGGGTCCTAGCCCTCTGTAATCTTGGATAAGTTCGCCTGACTGTGCAGTTACCGTAATTACCTGACAGTAGGCCACGACTAAGGGGTGTGGTCGATGTCGTTTCTGGAGGTTAAATTCCGGGTACCCCTACCTGGAAGCAACCTTGGAGAAAACGACATGACCACAGAAGAGAAAGTAGCACGGCGGAAGCTGTCCTTGTTGGAATTGGCCTCGGAATTGAGCAATGTCAGCCGGGCCTGCCGGGTGACGGGCTACTCCCGCCAGCAGTTCTACGAGATACGGCGCCAGTATCAGACCTGCGGGGCTGCCGGCCTATTGGACAAGCTCCCCGGCGCCCGCGGCCCCCATCCCAACCGGGTATCGGACGAGATCGAAGCTGCCGTCCTGGCCCACAGTCTGGCCCAGCCCACCCAAGGCTGCCTGCGGGTGGCTCAGGAACTGGCCCTTCAGGGCGTCCGGGTCAGCTCCAACGGGGTGCGGGGCGTCTGGGGCCGGCACAACCTGCTCCCCAAACACGAACGGCTGCTGCGCATGGAAGCCGCCGTGCGGGAGAAGACCCTGGAACTCACCGACGACCAGGTCCGACTGCTTGAACGCTTCAGCCCCGAGTTCCGGGAACGGCACATCGAAGTGCATGCCCCGTGGGAACTGGTGGCCGTAGACACCTTCTTCGTCGGCAGCCTCAAGGGCGTGGGGAAGGTCTACCTGCAAACAGCCCTGGACTGCTACAGCCGGTACGCCTTCGGGCGGCTGTACACCAGCAAGCTGCCGGCGACGGCGGTGCACCTCCTGAATGAGGACGTGCTGCCGTTCTTCGAGGCCCAGGGCATCGCGGTGCAGACCATCCTCTCGGACAACGGGCGAGAATACTGCGGCCGGGCGGATAGCCACCCCTATGAGCTGTTCCTACAATTGGAAGGCATCGCTCACCGGACCACCAAGGTCCGCCGTCCCCAAAGCAACGGCTTCATCGAGCGGCTGCATCGAACCTTGCTGGATGAGCACTTCCGCATCATGGGCCGGACGAAGTGGTACGAGGGCGTGGAGGAGATGCAGAAGGACCTGGACGCTTACCTCGTCCAGTACAACACCAAGCGGCCCCACCAGGGCCGGATGATGGAGGGCAGACCCCCCCTGGCGCAGTTCAAGCGGGGCAAGCCCAAGGCAAAAGCGGCCACCATGGAAAATACCCCTCAGGCCGCTTAAACTAGTACCCGCCAGAAACGGCAGGTGTCAGGTGATTACGGTAACTGCACACGTGGTTCTGGCATTCTTATGGCTGTTCATCCGGTTGTCCTCCTGAGGGTGCTGAAGCGTCGAGAACTCCAGTTTCCCAGAAATTTCCGGGTGAACAACCTATTGAAACACTACATCTAGCCTGGCCTCGTGTCGGGATTGGTCGCGTAAACGGCCAAATGCGGCGAGCGCTTCTTCCACGTTGATATCCGAGGCGTTCTGGCTTTCTGGTTGCAGCAGCATATACGGCACCCTCCATGGGTACCAGCGGCTGCGCGTGGATTGTCCGAAAAAACATAGAATCGGTTTCCCCATGCCCGCGGCCAAGTGCATGGCGCCACCATCACTGCAGATGGCCATTGAGCACAGGGACAGGGCGCCGATAAGTTCTTTGAGCTCGTGCGTAGGGTAAGCAAGTAAAGGCAGGTCACTCAGTGCCTGTTGGATTTCTTTTGCCTTGTCGTCATCGCCCGGATGTAAAGGATTGCTGCTGTCACCGGGGGACCAAAGTAGCAGGAAGGCGGCTTGGTATTGCTGATGTAGCCTGCGCATCAGTTCAATAAAATTTCTTACGGGCCACCGTTGGCTGGGTTTTCGGGCGCTGATATGAATCCCAATCAGCATCTGATTCGAATCAATATGTTTGTCAGCTAGGGCTTTTCTCGCCTCCAGAGCCATCTTCTCGTCAGGCACGACTTTGAGTGGCCCGGGTTTCCCTTGTATGCCGAGGGGGCTAAGAAGTCGAAAAATATCTTCACTTTCGTGCAGAGGTTGCTGTTCTCCATAGGGCACCGGCAGGTCGATATGCTGAATGCCTGGTTTTCCTGGTTCAGTAAACCCGATGATATGGCGAGGGGCGGCTAGACGAGCGAATTGAAGGGCTCTCGGTAGATAGGGCGCCCCGGCGAGTATGGCGTAGTCGAATTGCCTTAAGCGGAGTTGGGTTAGTGTAACGACGCGCTGCCAAAGGACTTTGATAATTGACTGATTGCCCGTGCGGTGTTTTATCTTGGTGTAAGAATAGATTCCATCCACATCGGGGTTGTTCTCGAGTACCCCGGCATTGTAGCTGTTGACGAAAGCATAGATTTGACTGTGCGGGTAGTGCTGCCTCAGAGCGTGGATTAGGGGGGTGGTACAGACTAGGTCGCCGATGTTGTCGCGACGTATGATCAGAAACTTAGGCGCCTCCGTTTTCATCAGTTTTGCGCCTTTGTATCTACTCGTTGTTCGGCCAGGGCGCCGAGCACTCCTCCCGTCAATGCCCAGAAGAGAAGAGCATTATGGTCGACGAAGAAATCGTCCGTCATGCTCTTGAGAAAAACCCCTACAAACATGGTCGCGGCTCCCAGTAAGTACCCCCATTGTGGGTTGGGATAGGTTTTGCGGCTGGGCCATAGGCTATGAAAGGTCGCGCCGAGCAGGAACAGAAAGGCTGCGATACCAGGAATTCCCATCTGCACGCCTTTGTCGAGAAGCATGTTGTGCGCATGCTCAAAAGGAAAGACTTGGCAAAATTTCGGATCGTATAGGCATAACACAGTACGGCCAAATCCGCCGCCGGCCAGCGGATTGGTGCGAATGTCGGTGATGATCCAGGACCACATTTTCCAGCGTATGTCGTCAACCGGCGTGCGGACGTGCATTTGTCCCCAGGTCAGGATGCCAATGGTGGCCAGCGCCATTACAGCGACAATTAGTGTTCGCCAAGAGATGATTCCTCGTGCAATCAGAAAGCCAGTGACGAAAAGTATTTCCAGTAGGCAGATGACTAATCCCATGCGGTTGCCGGTCAAAAATAATGCCACAACATTAAAAGCAAGGAGAACGAACAGACTGAGCCGGGCCACCCGTCGGCTCTTTGGTAGAGAGAATGCATAGGCCGCTATTAAGGGCATGATGGTAACCAAATAAGTACTGAAGTTGCCAACGCCGTTGTACAGGCTTTTCCCTGGGCCGTTATATAGGAGCGAGCTGATCTGGGAAGCGGGGTGGTGCCAAAATGGGTCAAGGATGGTGATCTTGAACAGAACAGAACCAATCAGAAAAATATTGCCGATGGCAAGAATTATGATCAGCCGTTCCAGCGAAGCGATGTTTCTTACCCATGATGCGCTCAGAACCAGGACCAGCATTCCATAGCCAATTTCTTTTTTTATTTCCCCGAGCGAAAACGTTAGGTCAACGGCGTAAGTAAGGGATGCCAGTGCAACGGCGCCGAATATCAACCACGGCGCGGCAAGGGGTAGGTGCAGACGCAGCCCGTAGCGCCAAGTGCTCCATAAAGTCAGCAGAATTAGAGAAAAAAAGGCGACTTGACGAAGTGCGATGGTGTGGGCGGTGGGGAGTGCCCATAAATAGACCGCCATTAACGCCAATGCGGCACAGCCGGCGATCTGTCCATTGGCGGACATCGGGGGGGTCCAGCCTATCCGGGAACAAAGTTTTCCATTCATCGGGTGATGCATTTGAGGGAGCTGGGAAGCAGAAACTGATTTTGAATTATATGGGGCACTACTGTAACATAGCTGCATCAGTTTTTCTTGCCGGCAATACGGCCAATTACCTGTAAAACATAAAAAATGCTTTCCTCTACTGGGTCGATCGCCATTATTCTGGCACGCGGCGGGTCTAAGGGAATTCCCCATAAAAACCTGATAAATTTCGCCGGTAAGCCTTTGCTGGCCTGGTCGGTTCTTCAGGCGAAGGCGGCCAAGACGGTGGATGACGTTTATGTGTCCTCCGATAGCAACGCCATCCTTGATGTCGCGGCACGCTATGGGGCAAAAACCATCAAACGTCCTGATGCATTTTCGACGGACACGGCGACATCTGAATCTGCTTTGTTGCACGCATTGGATGTAATAGCTGCGGAGCGTGGCGCCGAACCGGAGCGTATCGTGTTCCTGCAGGCGACTTCTCCACTGCGAGAACCGTCGGATATTGATGGTGCCGTTGAGGCATTCGTGTCGCAAGCCGCAGACTCGCTTTTTTCTGATGCCATGCTCGATGATTTTTGTGCGTGGCACGAAGAAGATGGTGTGTTGAGGGGCAAAACCTTCGATCCATTCAATCGCGGCCGTCGCCAGGACCGCACCCCCCTTTTTCTCGAAAACGGCTCAATCTACGTATTCAAGCCATCCCTTTTGCGGCAAGCCGGCAATCGCCTAGGCGGCAAGATTGCCCGCTACTCCATGGACTTCTGGAAATCCTTCGAGATCGATACCATCGAGAACATTGAGCTGTGTGAGTTCTACTTCTGCAAGTATCTGCTTGCGAGTTGGCAGCAGGAATGTGACATTGCGGGGTTCCAGCCGGCTTTGATTGTGTATGATTTCGATGGGGTGATGACGGACAATCGCGTACTGGTGCTGCAAGATGGCAGCGAGGCCGTCCTCGCCAACCGCGCGGATGGTTGGGGTGTGGGGCAGCTACGCCACGCCGGATTTCAGCAGGTTATCTTAAGCACCGAAACCAATCCGGTCGTTGCTGCACGAGCAAAGAAGCTGGGGTTGGATGTATTGCAGGGAAGTGGCGATAAGCGGCGGGATCTGATGGCGTGTTGCGAGGTCAGGGGGGTCGCGCTGGATCAAGTGCTTTATGTCGGCAATGACGTCAATGATCTCGATGCAATGCGCCAAGTCGGATTTCCCGTGGCGCCGGCGGATGCGCACCCAGCGGTATTGGCGATGGCAAAATACATTACTCGCGCCCGTGGTGGGGAAGGTGTGCTGAAAGAGATTTCCGAAGTGCTGCTGGGTCCCCGGCTCAGTCTGAACATTTAACCCTTAAATTAAAGAGGATTGAAGATGGCCATTTTTGTCATCGCTGAAATCGGTATTAACCACAATGGCAGTCTTGATATCGCCAAGCAGCTCATCGACGTGGCCAAGGATGCGGGGGCGGATGCCGTTAAATTCCAGAAGCGAACGCTCGATCTGGTTTATACCCAGGAGTTTTTGAATTCTCCTCGGGAAAGCCCATGGGGCAAAACGCAGCGTGACCAGAAGGCGGGGCTGGAGTTTACTGCTGAGCAATTTCGGGAAATTGATGGTTATTGCCGGGAAAAGGGAATCGAATGGTTCGCGTCGGCATGGGATGTAGAAAGCCAGAAGTTTCTGTGCCAATTTGATCTGAAATATAACAAGCTTGCTTCCGCCATGCTGGTGCATGAACCGCTGCTGCGGCTGGTGGCGGAAGAAAAGAAGCACACCTTCATTTCTACCGGCATGAGCAAGATCGAGGACGTGGAGCGTGCTATCGCGATTTTCCGAGAGGTCGGCTGCCCCTTTGAGCTGATGCATACCATTTCTACCTATCCCATGGAAGATGAGGATGCCAACCTGAACCGGATAAAAGCCCTGCGCGACCGCTTCGGTTGCAATGTCGGTTACAGCGGCCACGAGGTTGGCCTGGCTGTCTCCTACGCGGCGGCGGCGCTGGGTATTACCTCCCTTGAGCGCCACATTACGCTCGACCGCGCCATGTACGGTTCCGATCAGGCGGCGTCGGTGGAGCCTTCCGGCTTCCGCATGCTGGTCGGTGCCGTGCGCAAGATCGAGAAAGCGATGGGCGATGGCCGCCTGGAAATGAATCCGAAGGAGGCGCCGATCGCAGAGAAGCTGCGCGCACACATTCCCTTCGAAAGCGAATACAAGAACTGAGAGGGTGGCGATGAGCAGCGGTCGTGTGATATGGGTGAACGGGAAACTGGTGCCGGAGTCGGAGGCGAAGATTTCCGTCTATGATTCGGCCCTCATGTTCGGCGACATGGTCTTCGAGATGACGCGCTCCTTCGGCAAAAAGCAGTTTAAGCTGCGGGAACATCTCGAACGGTTGTATGCGGGTCTGAAGATTCTGCAGATTCCGCTCGACATGACCATCGACGAAATGGAGCGCCACTGCATCGAGGTCAACGAGGCCAACGAGCACCTCTTCGGGGACGACGACGAGCATCGCCTGATGATCGACGTTTCTCGCGGTACTCTGGGCATCTATCAGCGGGTGGAGGGGCTCCACAAGGGTCCCAACGTCATCATCGCCGATTTCCCCCTGCGCTGGACGGTGGCCGGTATGGGATACTTGTTCGATAGCGGCATCAACGCCGTCATCACCTCCCAGCGGGCTATTCCCGGTACCCTGCTGGATCCGAAGATCAAAAACCGTAGCCGCATCCATTATCTGATGGCAAATATCGAAGCCTCCAACATCGCCGGAGACGACAACTGGGCTTTGCTGTTGGATCCGGACGGCTTCATCGCCGAGGGCACCGGCGACAACTTCTTCATCATCAAGAACAACACCATCATCTCCCCGGAGGGGCGCAATATCCTACGGGGCATCTCTCGCGCCTACGTGATGGAGGAGCTGGGGCCTCAGCTAGGTATGGCGGTGGTGGAAAAGAACATCGAACCCTACGACGTGTACACGGCCGATGAGGCTTTCATGACCGGTACGCCGTTTTGCATGCTGCCGGTGACCCGCCTCAACGGCCTGCCCATTGGCAACGGCCAGGTGGGTGCCGGTTTCAATGCGCTGCTCGACCGGTGGTCTGCCAACGTCGGGGTGGACATCGCCCAGCAGATCAAGGCGTGGAATGCGACGGATACGGCAGTTTCTTCAGATGCCCCGACGCCCTACCGCTTCAAGAAGAAGTGATCCAGGAGGGGAGATGAAACAGCAAGTTCAAACCGATTTGCATAGCGCCTTGGCCGTGCATCAAGCCCTGGCCGGGGACGAGGCGTTGCACGGGCAACTGGCCGAACTCGCCGGCTGGTGCCTGGACGCCCTGCGCCAAGGGGGGAAGATTTTCTTCGCCGGCAACGGCGGCAGTTTTGCCGATTCCCAGCACTTGGCGGCGGAGTTTGTTTCCCGCCTCCAGTTTGATCGTGCGCCCTTGCCTTCCATCGCCTTGGGCACCAACAGTTCCTCCATGAGCGCCATCGGCAATGACTACGGTTACGATCAGGTGTTTGCCCGGGAACTGCGGGCGATGGCGGGCTCTCACGACGTGTTCGTTCCTATCACCACCAGCGGCAATAGTCCCAACATCCTGGCGGCGGTGGACGTGGCGCGGGAGTTGTCGATCCGCACCATGGGCTTCACCGGTGAGGGTGGTGGGAAGCTGGCTACCCTCTGTCCCTGCCTGTGTATGCCGTCCCGCCGCACTGAACGCGTTCAGGAAGGGCACATCCTGCTCGGCCACATCCTATGCGGGTTGGTGGAAAACGCCTACTTTAAGGGCAACAAGTCGGAAGCGGTATGACTGCCGTCTTTACTGAGTAGCGTGCGGTTTGCTCTTTCTCTTTCAATCTTGAGCTACGTAATGCCTCGTGGGCCTGCCTCGACCGCGATTAAGCAAGGATAAAGAAGTCATGAGTTATTCAGAAAACCCCATCGGCGTCATGCAAGGCCGCTTGCTGCCCAAGTACCAGGGGCGCTACCAGGCCCACCCGGTGGGTTATTGGCAGGACGAATTTTCCAAGGCAGCGGAATTGGGACTGGACTGCATCGAGTTTATCCTCGATTTCAACGACGCCGAGGACAATCCCCTGCTGCGTCCTGACGGCCCCGATGAGATTTTGGCGGTGAGCGGCAAGAGCGGCGTCAAGGTGTACACGGTGTGTGCCGACTATTTCATGGAAGCGCCGTTGCACCATTCCGACGAGGCCATCGCCGCTCACAGTCAGGGCGTGCTACGGCGCTTGCTGGCGCACGGCAAGAAACTGGGGTTGACGGACATCGTCATCCCTTGCGTGGACCAGTCTTCGATGCGGGACGCTGCCGCCCAAGACCGCTTCGTGGCACGTCTCCAGCCATTGGTGGAGCAGGCTGACGAGGCCGGTATCAACCTGTCCTTGGAGACCGATTTGGCGCCGCAGCCATTCGCTGAACTGCTGGCGCGTTTCGACTCGCCCCGGGTGACGGTGAACTACGATACCGGCAACAGTGCCGCCCTGGGGTTCGATCCCACGGAGGAACTGGCCTGCTATGGCGGGCGCATTTCCGACATCCACATCAAGGATCGGGTGCTAGGTGGCGGCTCGGTGGTGCTGGGCAGCGGTAATACCCAGTTCGAGCGGTTTTTCGATGCCCTCTCACCCTTCGACTACCGGGGTCCTTTCATCATGCAGGCCTATCGGGACGATGAAGGCGTGGCGGTGTTCCGGCAGCAGTTGGAGTGGGTGCGCCGGCGCTATCTGTGAAGAGGAGCTGATGGATCTCGGCCTCACCGATAAACGGGTTCTGGTCGCCGGTGCCTCCCGGGGCATCGGCTTGGCCATCGCCGAGAGTTTTCTGAGGGAAGGCGCGCGGGTGGCTCTGCTGGCGCGTACCGCCGGCCCTCTTGCCGAAGCCGCTGACCGTCTGGGGGCGGAGTACGGTGGGGAGCGGGTTTTGGCCCTGCCCGCCGACTGTGCCGACGAGGCAGCGTGGCCACCTATCCTTGAAGAAATAGGTTCCTCCTGGGGCGGGTTGGACGTGGCCGTCGCCAACGTGGGTGATGGGCGGGGTCCCCGGGACGCCCTGCCGGATGCGGAGCGCTTTGCGGAAGCCTGGCGCAGTAATTTCGTCAGCGCCGAAGCCGTGGCCCGTGCCACCCTGCCCTTGTTGGAAGCTAGCGCGGGCAGCCTGTTGTTCGTGTCGTCCATCGCCGGCCTGGAGTACATCGGGGCCCCCACTGACTATTCCGTGGCCAAATCCGCCCTCCTGGCCCTGACCAAGCAAATGGCCCGTCGTCTTGCGCCGACGGTGCGAGTCAATTGCCTTGCTCCCGGCAACGTCCACTTCCCCGGCGGTAGCTGGGACGCCAAAATCCAGGCCGACCCGCAGCGTGTGGCCGCGTTGATCGAGGCGACGGTGCCAATGAAGCGCTTTGGCACCCCCGAAGAAATGGCCGACGCTGTCCTATTTCTCTGTTCCGAACGCGCCCGCTTCATCACCGGCACTTGCCTGGTGGTGGATGGTGGGCAGACCGTTAGCCTGTTTTGAAGGATATTCCCATGAGCGATTCCCTGTTTTCTCTGCAAGACCGCGTCATTGTCATCACCGGTGCCGCTGGCCTGCTCGGCCGCCAGCACGCCGAGGTGGTGGCGCGGGCGGGCGGTACCCCGGTGCTGCTCGACCTT
>JAGUYQ010000035.1 GCA_020061285.1 Betaproteobacteria bacterium | reverse complement strand
GCGCGGCTCTTCCGCGAGGCCGGCGTGGACGTGGACGCCGCCCTGGCGCGGGGCGCGCTGTCGGAGGAAGACCTGTACCGGGTAGCGCGCTGGGTGGTGCAGAGGACGCAATTCCCAGCCAGCCAGCTTGATGCGCCCCTGTGGGCGTCCTCGCCCTGGGGCCGGGTGGTCTTCCAGTTCAAGCGCTACGCCTTCAACCAGGGGAGGCTAATCAAGCGCGAACTGGTAGACGAGGCGGTGAAGTTCTTCCGTACTGGCGGCAGGGACGGCTCGCTGAGGGCATGGGGGCCGTTCCTGGTGCTGTTCCCATCCGCTGGCTGGGTGGTGGGGGCCATCCGCGACTGGATAAGCGGCAAGGAGACGCCCAGGGAGAAGGTAGAGAGGTTGCGGGTGGCGGCTGAGGAAGGCGACCTGCGGGAGTTCCTGACGCAGATGGCTGACGCCTACACCTGGGTAGGCGGCCTTGGCGTTGTTTCCGATACCATCCAGCAGTTGCAGTACGGTCCTGAGAGGACGGCGGTGGGTCTGCTCGGGCCTTCTGCTGGCGTTGCCACGGACGTCCTGAGCATGGTCCAGCAGGGCGTCATCGCCGGGCAAAAGATTGCTGCGGGCGAGTCACCCGAGTTGGCCGAACGGCTGAGGGCCGTGGGCAGGATCGCGGTGCGCCAGGTGCCAGTGGTCGGGCGGCCAGCGGCGAAGGGGCAACTGCCCTTCGGGGTCGAGTCGGAGACGCTGAAGGCATTGCTCGCCCCGGAGAAGAAGAAACTGCGTTCGGATTGGCTACCGAAATGAGCGGGTGAAGGGGAGTTGCCACAGGTGTATATGTAGCGTTGCATACTTGATGAGGACGAGGAGCAATGCGCCGCCGATGGTGGAGTACAGCCATTCCCCTGTCCGGCTCTGCTTCCGGTGTTCTTCGTGGGCAATCCATTCTTCTTCGGACCAGTCTTTGCAAAACTCTTCCCGAAAGCGTCTGTGGCTTTGTGCGTACTCGGGGGTTTGATGCAAAAAGACACCAGTAGAGAAGAGCAGGCTTATGAGCAGAGCCTCGCCCAACGTATACCAATCCTCCGGATGCATCGGCAAGAGAAGAAGGAGGCCTGCTACGATAAGGGTGGCACCCGCCACTTTCTCCCAGCCAAGATTGAACAGTTTGCGCACGTTGCTACCTCCGTCACCGTACTACGCCACCAGTTTCATTTTTCCTCCCCGGAGGTGATCCCATGCGCCCCATCCTGTGCGACCCCCGCCACGTTACGGTGGTGCAAGGCAAGATGCGCACGCTCAAACGCATAGCGGCAGACTATCCGCTCGCTCAGGCCGCCTTCCGGGGTGGCTTCTTCTGTCCTCCGGGCGGCCCTGGCGTGGGCTTTCTGAGGATAGGCAGCCTGGTCCTCCAAGGCAACGCCGGCAACTGGCCTGTGCTCTACCGGCAGGCGGGCGCGGTGGCGAGCGTGGGGCGCGAGTCGGATATGCTCAAGGTGCCCACGGACTGGGCGATTGCTGCTGGGCCGATCCTCCTGCTGGGCGGGTACGTCCGCCAGGATCTCATGCGCGAACGCGATTTCGCAAGCGTGAGACCGTTCGGCAAGGCGGCGAGGACGGCGGTGGGCATACGTCCCGACGGCAAGATGGTGATGGCTGCATTTCCTCGGGCCACGCTCACCCAGGCCGCAAACACCCTGCGCGGCTTCGGCTGCGTGGACGCGCTCGCGTTCGACGGCGGGCACGGGACGGAGTGCCTGGCGGAAGGGAAATGGTACTGCTACGAGGGTAGCTGGCCTGCGCGCATTCCCAACGCGCTCCTGGTGGTCGGCCCCTGCCGGCCCGCTCCGGTGCTGCCCGTGCTCTCTATGGGTTCGCGCGGGCAGTGCGTCAGGACGGTGCAGCAGCGGTTGGTCATGTACGATCCCGGCCCGGTGGACGGTATCTACGGGCGCATGACGCGGGCGGCGGTGAAGAGGTGGCAGGAGGAGCAGGGTCTTGCGGTGACGGGCGAGGTAGGACCGTATGAGTGGCATCGTTTGGGGGTGATGTAGGTGGTCATACAGCAGGCGAAGCTGGAGTGGAACGGCAAGCTGGTGCCGAGGCAGGCGACGGATACCGCGGTGATCCATCATGCGGCGGTATCCCAGTGTTCCATCGAGGACATCCACAGGTGGCACACAATTGACAGAAAATGGTGTGGAGCGGGATACCATTTTCTGGTCAGGAAGGACGGCGCGATCTGGCTGGGCCGCCCCCTTGACGTTGCTGGCGCGCACGTTGCCGGCCACAACAGCCATACCATCGGGGTGTGCTGCGAGGGGGACTTCTCGCGGGAGCGGATGGGCCTTGCGCAGCTACGCGCGCTCATTGATCTGCTGGACCTGCTGCGGCAGCTTTATCCGGGCATCAAGGTGGTGGGACACAACCAGTTGAACGCCACCGAATGCCCGGGCAAGCTGTTCCCGCTGCGGTTCGAGGGGGTGGCGTGAGATGGCAGGCGGGAAGGGGGCGAGTGCCATGCTGGAACTGGCGGGATACATGAAGGCGCTCTCGGAGCAGCTTTCGGAATTCCGCCAGGAGACGAGGGACGGGCTCGGGGAATTGCGCAAGGATACTCAGGACACGCGGGAACGGGTGGTGAGACTGGAGACGGAGGTGGCGGCGCTCAAGAACAAGCGCAACGGGGACTGGGTAAGGTACGTCTGGAACTTCGTCTCCGTGCTGGTGGGGGCGCTGCTCGCGCTGGTGGGCGTGAGAATGCAGGGCGGTTAGTTTACTTGGCGGGTAAAATCATGCAATCGAAATGTGAAATCGCACGGTGTGCGATTTTATCATTTCTGGAATCGCGTGGTGTGTGATTGCGTGCGATCCGTGAGCCATACGTGAGCCATACGTGAGCCATAGAGCGCGTCCATAGGGCGCGCCTTTCCATCTCCAAAGGAGGGATACCGTGACCCAGATCAGCTTTTCCCTGACCCCCGCGATGGTGGACGCCATGCTGGGGGTGTTGCTCCTGACGGTGGCCGACATCGCCCTGGGCATCATCGGTGCCATTGCAAAGGGTGAGTTTGACTTCGGCAAGCTGCCCTCGTTCCTGCGCCAGACCGTGCTGCCTTACGTCGGCGGCCTGCTCATCCTGGGCGTGGTTGCCACGGCGGGCGGCCTCAAGGTTGGCGACACGGACGTATCGGGCGCGCTGGTGGCACTCTACTTTGCGTCGGCCGCTTTCGTGGCGGCGAAGTTGCTCAAGGACGTGGCGGCGAAGGTGGCGGGGCTCGTTGGGCGCGGTGAGAGCTTTTGAAGGTCAGCCGCCACGATCCCGAGTTCCAGCAACGTGTGGTAGAATTGCGTCGGCAGGGCCTGTCTGCCCGCAAGATCGGGCAGGAGATGGGCTGCGGCCACAACGTGGTCCTGGAGGCCCTGCGGTGCGCCACAAACCCCGTTAACCCCCCTCCATCCCCCCCAAAGGAGGAGCCGCCGCGCCAGAAGCCGTGGGCGCGCAGCGCTTCGGCGGCGAACTCCGAACAGCTCGGCGTGAAGCGGCAGGCCGGCGGCAGCAAGGGGGACACCGCGCGGCGGTACAGACGGATCAGGAAGTACGGGAGACGCCACATGTCCGGTCAGCCGCTCGTTGTTCTCCGGGAACGTGCGCGTCCTGGGGGGCGCGGCGACCGGACGGGAAGGTTCAGGGGAGCGCGGGTCCTTCGACCAGGTCCTCGAGGTCGCGGCGCACGTCCCGGATTCCAGCCTCCACGATCTCCCGGCGGGCGACAGCCACGACCCAGGTCCC
>JAGUYQ010000292.1 GCA_020061285.1 Betaproteobacteria bacterium | reverse complement strand
GGCGATGTTGCCGATCATTTCCCCCATGGCGGCCTGGCGGCTTTGCTGGATGAGGAGGCGTTCCTGTTCCAGACTCTTGTCGGTTTGCTCCTTGACCCGTTGTTCCAGGGTCTCGTTGAGTTGGCGTAGGTCGGCCTCGGCGCGTTTCAGGCGGTCGATGTCGAGGATGATCCAGATGCTGCCTTTCTCCGCTGCGCGGGGATCGAGGAGCGAACCCCGCAGGTGGCACCAGAAGGCGCTGCCGTCCCGGCGCTTCATCGGCAGCTCGTGTTCATGGCTACCGCCGCCAGGGGGCGAGGAGGGCGTGCCGTCGAGGCCTTGCGCCTCGCCGGCGGCGTTGAGCAGGGAGGCGGGCTGGTCTTGGACCTCGTCGAGGGAATAGCCGAACATCTCCAGCAGGGGGCGATTGACCCACACGATGCGGTGATCGCGCACCAGGGTGATGCCTACCTGGGCATTGTCGAGAACGGTCTGCAACTCCTTCAGGGTGTCGTGGAGTTGCTCCTGGGTCCGCTTGGCTTCGGTAATGTCGGTGTAGGCGCCCAGGACCCCGATGACCTTGCCCGCCGCGTCGTGGATCGGGAGCTTGCTGGTCAGGATATGGCGCTGCCCCAGCCCGGTTACCAGGGTCAGTTCCTCATAATCCAGTTTGGGCCTCTCGCTGGTCATCACCGCATGATCGTCGGCGCGGTAGGAACGGGCCAGGTCCGGCGGGAAAAAATCGAAATCGGTTCGTCCTTCCAGCTTGAAGTTGGCCTTCACCCCGAGGGCCTTGAGGTAGGCGCGGTTGCCGCCCTGATAGACCGATTCGAGGTCCTTCCAGAAAATCCGCTGGGGAACATGGTCCAGTACCAGTTGCAGCATTTGCTGGGTATCGAAGAGGCGGATGACGGCGAGCTTCTGCTCGGTGATGTCCCGCACGCTGGACCGGTGACCGAGGGGAAGGCCCGCCGAGTTGTAGATATTCTGCCAGTCCACCGATCCCCAGCGCACCGTGCCGTCCTTGCGGACGAAACGGAATTCCGGGATGGTGCCGCGCTCGCCCGAAACGGCAAGGCGGAAGTGTTCCCGGACGGCGTCCCGGTCTTCCCCGTAAATCAGATCGAGAGGGTAGTTTTCCATGGCGTAGCATTCTGCCGGCGTGTAGCCGGTGAATCGCTCCACGGCGGGGTTTATCCATTGCAGCTTGCCCTGGGGGTCGATCCAGTTTTCCCAGTTGTAGGTGTAATTGGCGATGGCGCGGAAACGCTCCTCGCTTTCCTGGAGTGATATTTCCGCCACTAGCCGTTGGCGCTGCTGGTCGAAGCTGTCCAGGGCAAAGGAGAGATTGTTGGCGATTTCCTGGAGCAGGGTCGTATAGCCCTCGTTGAAGAAATCCACTTCGTCGGCATAGACGGACAGGGCGCCGACAATTTCCCCGTTGCGGCTGAGCGGGTAGGCGGCCGAGGCGCGGATGCCCGCCTTGGCGGCCTGCTCGCGCCAGGGAAGGGTATGGGGATCGGTTGAGAAATCATTGCATACGTAAGGCCGCCCCTCCCTCACGGCGATGCCGGTGGGGCCTTGGGCGGAGAGCGAGGAGGGGGCCAGGTCGATATGCAGGCGTTTAATATAGTTCCGTGCGGCTCCCCACTGTGCTGCCGGCTTGACGCGCCGGCTCTCTTTGTCCACCAATCCGATCCAACTGCTCTTGAATTGCCCCGTTTCAACCAGGACTTCACAGACTTCCTTGAACAGCGTGGCCTCGTCGCGGCAGTAGACGATGATCTGGTTGACCCGGCTGAGGGTGGCGTGGCGGCGCGTGAGGCGGGCTAGGTTCTTTTCCAGGGCCTTGCGCTGGGTAATGTCCCGCAGGGTGGCGACGCGGGCCGGTTTGCCATGATAGGAGATGTTTTTGCCGAGGATTTCCGTGGTGACCTCGGCCCCGTCCTTGCGCCGGCATTTTACCTCGTAGGGCGTGCCGCGCTTCCGGCGGATGGCGCTGCGCACACGGCCGTGGTATGCCGGAAGAATCAGTTCCATGAACGGAAGGCTTGCCAATTCCTCGCCGCTGTAGCCGAACAGCTTTGACAGGGCCGGGCTGGCGTCGAGGATGCGCTTGCCGTCGTGGATGAGGATGCCTTCTTCCGATACGTCCACCAGGCGATGGAAGCGTTCCTCGCTCTCCCGCAGGGAGGCTTCGATTCGCTTCTGTTCGCTGATGTCGTCCTCGATGGCGATGAAATGGGTGGTTTGGCCTTTTTCGTCCACCAGGGGCGACAAGGTGGCGACCTGCCAGACCAGGGAACCGTCCTTGCAGCGGTTGAGGAACTCTCCATGCCAGCAGTTTCCCGACCAGAGGGCATCCCACATGGCATGGTAGGTTTCTTGGGAGGTGTGGCCGGATTTCAGCAGGTTGGGATTGCGCCCCAGCGCCTCTTCGGCGGCATAGCCGTAAACCTCGCTGAACTGCGGGTTGACGTAGACGATGGCACCGGTGGTGTCGGTGATGAGGATGGTGTTGGAGCTTTGCTCCACCGCCTGTTTGAATTGCCGCAGGTCTGCCTCGGCATGCCTTTGTTCGGTGATGTTCTGGTAGCTGATGAGGAGTCCCCGGATTTTGCCGTCGTTGCCATAGAGGGGGAGCTTGCTGAGATCGAGCCATGCTCTTTCCCCCTTGGGGCCGAGGGCGGGAACCGCATCGTGCACCTGGATAATGCCGCTATGCAGGATATCCAGGTCCCGGCCGTGCAAATGGCCCGCCAGCGCGGAGTCCGGATAAAGGTCGAAATCGGTTTTGCCGGCGATGTCCTGGGGCTGGGCAAGGCCGAGAGCATCGGCGCCGGCCCGGTTGCAGCCCTGGAAAACACCGTTGGCGTCCTTCCAGAACAGGTGCTGTGGCAGTTTGTCCAACAGTTCCTGTGCCAGGGGATCGTGCAGGCGTAGGGGGGAATCGGGGGGCGGGGGCTCACACCCTTTTTGCACCGTGATGTCCTGCCAGTAGCCAGGCAGGAGACTTCCCCCGCTGTCCGTGGGCCGGGCGTCCGGCTCGTCCCGTATCCAGCGGTAGTCGCCCTGGCCGTCCCGCAGGCGGTATTCCGTGGCGCTACGGTTGGCTTTGCCTTGGCCGAACAGTCCCCTTTCCAGGCGCAAACGGTCGTCAGGGTGCAGGCAATCGGCCCAAAAGTCCGCGTCGTTTTCGAAGGCCTCCCGTGGGTGGCCTAGGAGGGCCAGTGTGTTGGGGCTGACATAGGCCAGTGTGTTGGGGCTTTCCCTGCGGCGCAGGTAGAAAACGACGGGAGCGCCTGCGAAGCAGGCATCCAGCGTATTCCGCGAGGGCCGTTTATGAGTGGTTTTTTTTTCCATGCCCGACTGATCTGCATTCGACAATTGTGGAGTGAGGACACGAAACCCTTCGGGAATGCCCGCTCTTCCTCTTTATAGCTGGGGCGGATGGGTTGTGCCAAGGAATTGCCGGAAAGGAGGAAAGCGGATTTCCACCAGCAGGCCCTGGCCCGAGACGGGGGACCCCAGAACGGTTTCCGCGCCGTGGCCCTGGGCGATTTCCCGGACGATGGCGAGGCCCAGTCCGCAGCCCTCATCGGCGCCTTCGCCGAGGCGGTAGAAGCGTTCCAGCACGTTGGACCGCTCCTCCTCCGGAATGCCGGGGCCGTTGTCCTCCACCTGGAGCACGGCGCTGCCGCCGCGGACGAGGGTGCGGACGGTGACCTGGCTGCCGGAGGGGGTGTAGAGCAGGGCGTTGTCCAGCAGGTTGGCGAGCAGCTCCCGCAGCAGCAGGGCGTCGCCCAGGGCCGGGGCCTTCTCCAGCTCGAAGCCGAGGTCGATGTTGCGCTTGATCGCCCGGTTGACCCATTCCTCCGCCACCCCGCGGGCTTCTTCCGCCAAGTCGAGGGGGCGGTGGGTGTCGGGGCGCAGTCCG
>JAGUYQ010000309.1 GCA_020061285.1 Betaproteobacteria bacterium | reverse complement strand
GGGTGCAGTCCGGAGCCAGCTTGTCCCACAAGGCCATGGCTGCCTCGGTAGTCATGACAAGCTCGAAGCGGTTGTCACCGAAACGGATTAGTGTCATGTCACCCACCTGGGCAACGCCCCGGTCGGTTTCGGGAAGAGAAGGGCAATGGCGGCTTAAAATTTCCGCCGCCTGGGGGCCGGTGATGCCGAAGCGTACGCTGTCGTCGCTGCTGTCGTCGATCTGCACCTTGGAGCGCAGCACGTACATGGCGAGCCGCTTTCGGAAACTTTCCAGCATGGGAGCGGGCAGTTGCAGGCGATAGCCGTCGCCTTCCCGCCAAAGGAAAAGGCTTGCCAGCATTCGTCCCTTGGGCGTGCAGTGGGCGCTGTATTGGCCTTGGCGGGTGCTGGCCTGGCTCACATCGTTGGTGAACTGTCCTTGCAGAAAGGTTTGTGCGTCTTCTCCGCTAACGGTGAGCAGACCGAGGTGGGTCAGGTCCATCAGCAGCGTGGCTTTCTCCGAGGAGCGGAGCTCCGCTTCCGGATTGCCGAAGTGGAGCACGGCACCGTCTTCGATGACGGCGCCGGCCCGGGTGAGGTATTCAAGCCAAGTGGGGTTCATGGAATCGCTTTGTGTGAATGAGAACTGGCAAGTAACATAAAAGCCTTTTCCGTCTTTGGCAAGCAGCAAGCGCCCCGCTCATGGCAAGAATCAACCTCGGTATTTCCAGGGTTTTGGCCCTTATCCTGGCTGCGGCCCATGCCGCCGCTTTGGCGATGGTGTGGCTGGCGGACTTGCCATGGATGGTGAAAATCGCCGTAGTGCCGGTATTCTTGGGCAGCCTGGTCTTCTCTATTCGCCTTCATGCTTGGCGGCTGGCTCCTTCGGCGGTGATATCCCTGGAACTGGACGACGAATGCCCCGTCGTTTTTCAATTGCGGGACGGCCGGGAGTTGGAAGGCGAGTTACTGGGTTCGAGTTTCGTCGCGCCGTGGCTGACGGTGCTCAACTTGCGTCCAGCCGGCCGTTGGCGGGCCTGTCACGTGGTCATTCTGCCCGACGCCGTGGACCGCGAAGCGTTCCGAAAACTGCGGGTGCTGCTGCGCTGGAAATGCGCTCAGGCCAAACCGGGCTGATAGCGTTTGGTGGGCACCAGCACGGTGTCGTGGGCGGAGGGGAATTGCAGCGGATAATCGCGGCTGAAGTGCAGGCCGCGGCTTTCCAGGCGCAGCATGGCGCAGCTCACGATCAAATCCGCCGTCACCACCAAATTGCGCAGTTCCAGCAGATCGTTGCTGACCCGGAAATTGCGGTAATACTCGTTGATCTCGTCGTAAAGCAGCTTGATCCGGTGGTGGGCTCGTTGCAGGCGCTTGTCGGTGCGCACGATGCCCACGTAGTCCCACATGAAGCGGCGCAGTTCGTCCCAGTTATGGGAGATGACGATTTCCTCGTCGGCATCGGTGACGCGGCTTTCATCCCATTCCGGCAAGGGGGGAAGCTCACCTGCGGCGGAGTGGAGGATGTCTTCGGAGGCCGCGTCGGCGAACACCAGACATTCCAGCAGGGAGTTGCTCGCCAGGCGGTTGGCTCCGTGCAGGCCGGTGCAGGCGGATTCGCCCACGGCGTAGAGGCCGGGGATGTCGGTGCGGGCATGGCGGTCCACCACGATGCCGCCGCAGGAATAGTGGGCGGCGGGGACTACGGGAATCGGGTCCTTGGTGATGTCGATGCCCAGTTCCAGGCAGCGGGCGTGGATGGTGGGGAAGTGTTCTTTCAGGAAATCCGCCGACTTGTGGCTGATGTCCAGGTAGACGCAATCCAGGCCGCGTTTTTTCATCTCGAAGTCGATGGCACGGGCGACGATGTCCCGGGGGGCCAGCTCCGCCCGCTCGTCGTGCTGGGGCATGAAGCGGGTGCCGTCGGGGAGGACCAGGATGCCACCCTCGCCCCGCACCGCCTCGGTGATGAGGAAGGATTTGGCATGGGGATGGTAGAGGCAGGTGGGGTGGAACTGGATGAACTCCATGTTCGCCACCCGACAGCCGGCTCGCCAGCCGATGGCGATGCCGTCGCCGGTGGCGACGTCCGGGTCGGTGGTATAGAGGTAGACCTTGCCGGCACCGCCGGTGGCCAGGATGGTGTGAGGGGTGGAAAAGGTTTTGACTTTGCCGCTGCTGTTGTCCAGCACATACATCCCCAGGCAGCGGTTGTGGTCCAGCCCCAGCTTGCGCCCGGTGATGAGGTCGATGGCGATGTGGTTTTCCAGCAGGGTGATGTTGGGGTGCTGGCGCACTTTTTCCGCCAGGGTCTGCTGTACCACCTTGCCGGTGGCGTCGGCGGCGTGGATGATGCGCCGGTGGCTGTGGCCTCCTTCCCGTGTAAGGTGATAGCCGGTCTGGTGCTGCTCGTCCTTGGTGAAGGCGACGCCTTCGTCGATCAGCCAGTCGATGGCGGCCTTGCCGTGCTCCACCACGATGCGGGTGATTTTTTCGTCGCACAGGCCGGCGCCGGCCACCAGGGTGTCCTGGATATGGGCCTCGATGGAGTCGTCGTTGGCCAGCACGGCGGCGATGCCGCCCTGGGCCCAACTGGTGGCGCCGTCCATCAGGCTTTTTTTGGTAATCAGGGCAATGCGTTTTTTTTCCGCCAGCTTGAGGGCGGAAGTGAGGCCGGCGAGGCCGGTGCCGACAATGATGACGTCGAACGAAAACACGGGGGATTTCCTGAAAGAATGGGCTGGGGAAATGATACCACGGGGCGGAGGAGGGATAACCGCGACCGCGAGTGAACTATCCGCCACGGAAGAGGTCATTAAAAGTGACTCGGCGCGGTACTCTCCCCGAATGCGTTATACTTCGAAGCGCAAAATACGACGCAGGTTGTCAGGAGAAATCAGGGAGTATTGATGGGGGAGCGGGAAGTCGATCAGCTTCTGGTCGAACGCGCACAGCGGGGCGACAAGCATGCTTTCGAGTTGCTGGTATCCAAGTACCAGCGCAAGTTGGCGCGCCTGTTGTCGCGGTTCATCCGCGACCCCGCCGAAGTGGAAGATGTGGCCCAGGAGGCTTTCATCAAGGCATACCGTGCGCTGCCGTCATTCCGCGGCGACAGCGCGTTTTATACCTGGCTGTACCGTATCGGCATCAATACGGCGAAGAACTATCTGGTGGCGATGGGGCGCAGGGCGCCCACTTCCACCGAGTTCGACAGTGAG
>JAGUYQ010000276.1 GCA_020061285.1 Betaproteobacteria bacterium | reverse complement strand
GTCCATCTCCCCCAACGTCGGGGCCCTGAACAACTACCTCGCCAAGCTCATGTCGGGCCGCTTCTACGCCGCCGCCCGCAAGGCGAGCGAGAAGATGCTGTCGAAGATGCCGCCGATGCTGGAGCTGGCCAAGCGCGCCGAGGAGCACATGAAGGGCATGGTGACGCCGAGCACCCTGTTCGAGGAGTTCGGCTTCAACTACATCGGCCCCATCGACGGCCACGACCTGGACGTGCTGGTCACCACCCTGAACAACATCAAGCAGCTCTCCGGCCCCCAGTTCCTCCACGTGGTGACGCAAAAGGGCAAGGGCTTCAAGTTCGCCGAGGACGACCCCTGCCGCTACCACGGCGTGGCCAAATTCGACCCCGACGCGGGCATCGAGGACGCCGCCGGCAAACTCACCTACACCCAGGTCTTCGGCGATTGGCTGTGCGACATGGCCCTGCGGGACGAGCGCCTGATGGGCATCACCCCCGCCATGCGCGAAGGCTCCGGCCTGGTGCGCTTCTCCGAGGAATTCCCGGCCCGCTATTTCGACGTCGGCATCGCCGAGCAGCACGCCGTCACCTTCGCCGCCGGCCTGGCCAGGGCGGGGCTGAAGCCGGTGGTGGCCATCTACTCCACCTTCCTCCAGCGGGCCTACGACCAGTTGATCCACGACGTGGCCCTGCAGAACCTGCCGGTGGTGTTCGCCATCGACCGGGCCGGTCTGGTGGGCGCCGACGGCCCCACCCACGCCGGGGCCTTCGACCTCTCCTACCTGCGCTGCATTCCGAACATGGTGGTGATGACCCCCGCCGACGAGAACGAATGCCGCCAGATGCTCGCCACCGCCTTCGCCCACGACGGCCCCTCGGCGGTGCGCTACCCCCGCGGCACCGGCCCCGGTGTGGCACCGCAAAAGGAAATGCAGCCCCTCCCCCTGGGCAAGGGCGAAATCCGCCGCCAGGGCGAGAAGGTCGCCATCCTCGCCTTCGGCAGCCTGCTCCAACCCGCCCTGGCGGCGGGCGAGGAACTCAACGCCACCGTGGCCAACATGCGCTTCGTCAAACCCCTGGACGCACACCTGGCGATCAAGCTCGCCGCCACCCACGACCTCGTCGTCACCGTGGAGGAAAACGCCGTCATGGGCGGCGCCGGCAGCGCCGTGGCCGAAGCCCTGGCCAAGGACGGGGTGACCACGCCCCTGCTTCACCTGGGCCTGCCCGACCGCTTCGTCGAGCACGGCGACACCGCCAAATTGCTGGCGGAATGCGGCCTGAACAGCGCCGGCATCGTCGCCGCCATCAGGGCCCGACTGAAATGAGCCCATTCAAACATGGGTCCCTCATCCCCAGCCCTTCTGCGAGGTGGGCGGCAAGCCGCCCATCCCTGCCTACCCCGCTTCCCGGAGAGAGAAGGGAGGATAGCCCCTCTCCCCCCGGGAGAGGGGTTGGGGTGAGGGAACACCCAGGCGAAACACCGCTTTGCCGCAGGCGTTAACCTAGTTATTTACTCAACTATTAGCCTTCCGTTATACTGGCGTCAATGAAGCGTCATACCGAGGAACAGAAAATGAGCAACTGCAACACGCCCTGCGATGTCAACGACCCGGCCTGCGACACCGGCATCGAGGATGTGCAAAGTTACGCCGACAGCCGCCAGATCGCCATCGACAAGGTAGGCATCAAGGCCCTGCGCCACCCCGTGCGGGTGGCCGACAAGAGCGGCGGCGTGCAGCACACCGTGGCCATGTTCAACATGTACGTGTACCTGCCCCACAACTTCAAGGGCACCCACATGTCCCGCTTCGTGGAAATCCTCAACACCCGCGAGCGCGAGATTTCGGTGGAGAACTTCGAGCCCATGCTGCGGGAAATGGTGCAGCGCCTGGAGGCCGAATCCGGCCACATCGAGATGAGCTTCCCCTACTTCATCAACAAGGCCGCCCCGGTGTCCGGCGTGCAAAGCCTGATGGACTACGAGGTGACCTTCATCGGCGAAATCAACCAGGGCAAGTACACCTTCACCATGAAAGTGGTGGTGCCCGTCACCAGCCTGTGCCCCTGCTCGAAGAAGATTTCCGACTACGGCGCCCACAACCAGCGCTCCCACGTCACCGTCACCCTGCGCCCCAACAGCATGCTGTGGATCGAGGACGTGGTGCGCCAGGTGGAAGACCAGGCCTCCTGCGAACTGTTCGGCCTCCTCAAGCGCCCCGACGAGAAGTTCGTCACCGAACGGGCTTACGACAATCCCAAGTTCGTCGAGGACCTGGTCCGCGACGTCGCCGCCGCCCTCAACCGGGACGCCCGCATCGACGCCTACATCGCCGAGGCGGAGAACTTTGAATCGATTCACAACCATTCCGCCTATGCGCTCATCGAGCGCGACAAAACCGTGAATTGATTCACAGTTCGGGCGAAGGCTAACGTTTGCCGACAGGCCAACGTTACGCCGGAGCCAAAACTTTGAATCCCATCCATAATCACTCCGCCTATGCCCTGATCGAACGGGACAAGACGAAGCACTAAGCGGTTCAAGTTCCGTAAACACCAAGGGGCCAAGCTCAGTTGAATGAGCTTGGCCCCTTCTGCTTTTATCACATCCCTCTGCTGAATTTCAGGTTCCAAAAAAATCCAACCACACGAAAACCTTTTATTATTTCATGGTAAAAATACTAAGTTTCATTGACTTAGGCAGAGCGTCCCTCTAAAGTCCATGTCGTCCAAATTACGTTGGGTCTCACAACAAGGGAGTCTTAGTTATGCCGCTGTCTTCTGTAATTGAGCAGTACCTTTCCGAGGGGGAAGCGCTACAACCGGGTGCGGAAGCTCTACTTACACACATTGTTGAGAAATTCATTGAGGCCGCTGCCGTTACGAAGCGCTCCGGAGAGTATCGCGTTGGCTCTGGAAGCATCGACTTGAACAATCTCGGAAGGCGATTCACAAACTCCATTTCGCCGCTTTTCCGATCAAACAGTTGCCGCCCTGGCCTCGTGGACGTTTCGGAAGAGAATCTTCGAGAGCAACATCGCGTCATTTCCGCGCAGATAAAGAGCAACCTTCGGTCGGTGCTTGGCGAAGAAAAAGGCGATCACGTTGCCAAGGATATCGCTGATGTACTCCTCACGAGTTGGCTGTTTGTTTCGTGCCTTCCGAACGAGAGCGGCTGGGCCAAGAATTGGCAGTGAGGTCCAGCTTGAAAGTTAGGAGTTTCATCATGAGCCACCGACTCCTCATCGCACTTGCCCTCGTATTCTCTTGCCATGCCTATGGGGCTTCCTCCGAAAATGCTCATTCTCAACAGCAGCCCGCCGCGTCCACTCAACAAGTGAAAGCTGAAGGCTGGGAACCAAAGGACATCGTTTTGGCCGCTGGCGTGATTGTTACGCTCGTCCTCGGTGTATGGAATGCGTTCGCAAACCTCCGCTCTGACCAGCGAACTATGTTTGTAAACACCGTTACGAGCCAGCGCATCAAGTGGATCGAACAACTTCGTCAAGACATATCGACGTTCAGCGGTCTTGTTTACCACTGGGCAATGACTGACCTCACCGATACCAAAGAGAAACAACAAATCATCAAGGAGATTGATCGTTTAAACCATGTAATTCGCCTACGCTTTAACCCCGCCGGGGAGCATGACAAAGTTATCGAAGGCCTTCTTGCGGATATCCCGGAGCACACGGAGGACCAGGAGAAGATTAAAGAACTCCTTGAAAAATTAACCATTACATCCCAAGCTCTTCTCAAAGAGGAGTGGGAGAAAGTTAAGGCTGAATCAAGAAAGGGGCCTCTTAGTGAACGCGCCTAACCCGCGCTTCGAGAGGGACGCTCCGCCAGCAAACTTTGCTTGCTACCTCCACGCCGTTAAGCAAACAGCAAGAGGGCACATGCAGTGATGGAAAAAATGCCAATCAGCAAAGCCTTCACCCTGCTGGAACCCGGCCCCGTTGTCCTCGTGACGACCCACGATGGCGAGAAGCACAACATCATGACCATCACCTGGACCATGGTGGTGGACTTTACACCGCTATTCGCCATCACCACCGGGCCCTGGAACCATTCCTACGGGGCGCTTCAGAAATCCAGGGAATGCGTCATTGCCATTCCCACGGTTGACCTGATCGATCAGGTTGTCGGCGTCGGGACCTGTTCCGGCGCCGACACGGACAAGTTTACGAAGTTCGGGCTGACTCCGGCGCAGGGGGAACACGTCAGGCCGCCGTTGATCAAGGAATGCCTGGCGAATATCGAATGCAAAGTTGTCGATATCGTCAAAAAGCACAATATCCTTGTCCTCGAGGGCATCGCCGCTTATTTCGATAGCTCCCGAAAAGAGAAGCGAACCCTACACGCCGTTGGGGATGGCACCTTCGTGGTGGATGGGCGCAAGTTGAATCGAAGGGAAATGATGCAGTCGAAGCTTCCCGATGGCGTGTAATTCCTTCTTTAATACCGCTTCTTCAGCGTCATGGTATCACCGTCCCGCTTCATCTCCACCCGGTTGAGGAAACTCATCCCCAGCAGGGTCACCGGCGGGGAGCCGCCTTCGATCACCGCCGCATCCACCTGGTTCATGCTGATGTCTCCCACCCGTATGGTGTTCAGGGTCACCTTGTAGGCGGGGACCATACCGTTGGCGGTGGACATGGCACCCCGCTCGCCCTTGGTGTAGTCGATGCCCAAACGGCGGGCCTCGGCGCCGCTGAGTGAAACGAAGGTGGCGCCGGTGTCCACCACAAAGCGGGTGGTGGCGCCGTTGATGCTGCCCAGGGTGACGAAATGCCCCTGGGAGTTGGCGGTAAGGGTCACGCTCTGGCTGCCCGACGAAGAACCGCCGCCCACGGAGATACCCTGCCCCAGGCCGAGAGTCTTGCGCTTGCCGTCCACTTCCAGCACGGCGGCGGAGGAATCGGCGCTGATCAGCTTCACCCCGTCGATGCTCTGCCCAGCGCTCACCATGCGCGGCGCGCCGCCGTTGAGGGAAAGCATGGCCTTGCCGGTGAAGAGGCCGGTGACGCTGACATCGGTGGCCCGGGCTACCCCAACGGCGGATAGCAGCAGCGCCGAAAGGGCAATAAAATGGAGCGACAGTTTTCTCATCAAGGAAGCCTCCGCTTATGAAACCCGTTGCGATTTTCCGGCACTACCCCACCGAAGGTCCGGGTTATTTTGCCACGTTCCTCGACCGCCGTTCCATTCCCTGGCAACTGATCGCCATCGACGCCGGCGACACCGTGCCTACCGACCCCGGCGCCTTCTCCGGGCTGGTTTTCATGGGCGGCCCCATGAGCGTCAACGACGACCTGCCGTGGATTTCCCCCGCCCTGGCCCTGATCCGTGCCGCCGTGGAGCGGGACATCCCGGTGCTCGGCCACTGCCTCGGCGGCCAGCTCATCGCCAAGGCCCTCGGCGGGGTCATCGGCCGCAACC
>JAGUYQ010000160.1 GCA_020061285.1 Betaproteobacteria bacterium | reverse complement strand
CGTGCTGCTGCCGCAACCGCATACCCCGCGGGCGTCGGGATTGTGGAACTTGAGCCCGGTTTCCATCATGGAATCGGCGAAGTCGATGGTGTATCCGTCCAGCAGCAGGGCGCTTTCCGTCGGCAGGAAGACCTTCAGGCTTTCCAGTTCCAGCACCTTGTCACCGGCCTGGGGAGCCGCTTCCACCGTGAATTCGGAACTGAGCCCGGAACAGCCGCCGGGGCTCACCACCAGGCGGAAACCGGCGCCGCCGATGCCGCTGAAGCGGACCATGCGCTGCATGAACTTCTCGGCCTTGGGAGTGACGGTCAGATTCATGGCTTGTCCTTTATGCGGCGTAGCGCGGCAGGCTTTCGTCGATCACCACGCAGTCGGGAATCGGGCACACTTCCACGCACTGGGCGTCATCATAATGGCCCACGCACTCGGTGCACTTGTCGGCCAGGATGATGAAGGTGCCCTTCTTCTCCAGGATGGCGTCGTTGGGGCACTCGGTCTCGCAGGCGGCGCAGTTGGTGCATTCTTCGGCAATGATCTTGTAAGGCATGATGTTCTCCTTGGGTCGTGATGGGTAATTAGGTTCGTCAGGCGACGAAAGCCCCCTGGCGGAAGGTGCCCTCGCCCCGTTCCAGGGCCACGGTTTCGCCGTTCTTCAGGCGAACCAGATAGTCCTTGAACCAGGCCACCAGGGACTGCTCGATGTACTGGTGGGCGTACTCCTCCACCGCCTCGATACCCGCCTGCTCCAGGTCCTTCTTCGGGCACAGGCCGATCTTGGCGACGAAGACGGCGGCGCAATCGTTGAGGGCGGAAATCACGGTTTCCAGGGTTTCTTCCTCGCCGTAACCGCCCTGGCAGTAGTGGTCCACCCGGCGGTGACCGACGAACTTGGCCCCCGCGGCGGTGAGCTCGAACACCTGGAACTCGCTCGCGTGGCCGAAGTGCTCGTTGATGCGGCCGCTGCCCTTGGTGGCCACCGCCACCAGCACGTTGGCATGGCCAGCTTCGTCGGCGAGACCGGTCAACTCGGCCTGCATGGCCGCTTCCTGATCTGCCCGCTCCTTCTCGACAAAGGCCTGGTAGGCCTTGCGGGCCTCGGCGTCGTAGTTCACTTCCATTTCCGCCACCTTGTCGGTGGTGAATTCCTGGCTGCGGTCCTCGCCCAGCAGTCCCACGGCGTCGGCGCGGCACTGGCGGCAATGGCGCATCAGGTTCATGTCGCCCTCGCAGCGGTCCTGCAACTCCTTCAGTTCCTGGGGATTGGGCCCGCGCTGGCCGGTGAGACCGTAGTGGGTGCCGTGCTCCGGCTCGGAAATGAGGGGCATGATGTTGTGCAGGAAGGCGCCGCGCTCCTTCACCGCCTTGTTCACGTCCACCAGGTGCTGGTCGTTGACGCCGGGAATCATCACCGAGTTGATCTTCACCAGGATGCCTTTCGAGGTCAGCATCTCCAGGCCTTCCATCTGGCGCTCGGCGAGAATCTTTGCGGCGTCGCGACCCTTCCAGCGCTTGTGGTTGTAGAACACCCAGGGATAGATGCGCTCGCCCACCTCCGGGTCGGTCATGTTGATGGTGATGGTGACGTGGTCCACGTTGAAGTCCTGGATGGTCTGCACGTACTCCGGCAGGGCCAGGCCGTTGGTGGACAGGCAGAGGCGGATATCCGGGGCGCTCTTTTGGATCAGCTCGAAGGTCTTGAAGGTCTTTTCCGGGTTGGCCAGGGCGTCGCCGGGACCGGCAATGCCCACCACGGTGAGCTGGGGGATTTCCGCCGCCACCGCCAACACCTTCTTCGCCGCCAGCTCCGGGGTCAGCTTCTCGCTCACCACGCCGGGGCGGCTCTCGTTGGAACAATCGTACTTGCGGTTACAGTAATGGCACTGGATATTGCACGCCGGGGCCACCGCCACGTGCATGCGGGCGAAATGGTGGTGAGCCTGCTCGCTGTAGCAGGGGTGGTTCTTGACCTTCTCCCACACCTCCGGCGACAAGTCGCCCTTGCCCGCGGACGAACCGCAGGAAGACTTGCCCGCACCGCCCTTGGTGCCACAGCCGCCGGAGGCCGGCTTGTTCTCGAAAATCGGAATGATCTTGGCTTGCATCGTTGTCGCTCCCGGATTCGTTTTGTCCGGCCTCTGTTTTGCAACAACCGTGCCACCGCCAAATAAATTACTTACATTCTATAATTTCAATATGTTACATAGCACCATCTCCAACAACCCTCAATGTCGGGAACGCAACAAAGCCATCCCCTTGTCGCCAACATGACAGTCATTTGACAAGCCACTCTTAACTGCTTAGAGTTACGGGTTTTTCGGCAATCCGCGACATAAGTCGTAACCGCAGGATTTAGAAAAGAAAATCGGGATATTCCCAGGCCAAGCGGTAGGCGCCGGCTTTCGGTTTTCCTACTCACGGCCACCGGCTCCCCACGGGGAGTGTACGTTTTGGCGGGTGCCAATCCCGCTGGGGCGGTCGGGGCTAAGAGTCTATGTTTCAGTGGCTTGCATACCCCGTCGCAGTCGTTTCTTGCTCCCCGGAGCTTTATGGAGGGTAAACGATGGCGCATAACGCGGTGGTTTCTCTGCGGCCAGCAAAAGCCAATGTTGGTCTTCATCTGCTTGGCGACCTGTACGAGTGTCAAGGCGACGACACATTCTTTTTCGACGCCTCGGCCCTGCGCGATATCTGCATCAAGCTGGTCAATGAAGCCGGCCTCACGGTGGTGGGCGACTTCTTTCATCAATTCGGCGACGACGGCGGCGTCACCGGCACCGTGGTGCTGGCCGAATCCCACCTGGCCATCCACACCTGGCCGGAAAAACGCTACGTCACCCTCGACGTCTACGTCTGCAACTACACCAGCAACAACCGCCCCAAGGCACGCCGGTTGTTCAATGCCCTGGTGGAATTGTTCCGCCCGGCGAACCCCCATGTCCATTCCGTGGACCGGGAATAGGCCGTGAGCCGCTCGCCCTTCAGCCGCTACATCGTCGAGCAGCTCAACGACAACTACGGCTATTACCTGCGGGCATCGGAACCCATCGAGGCGGGGCATACCCGTTTCCAGGAAATGGAAGTGTTCGACACCCCCATGTTCGGGCGCATGCTGCGCCTGGACCGGGTGTTCATGACCTCGGAAAAGGACGAGTTCTTTTATCACGAGAACATCGTCCACCCCTCCGCCGTCGCCCATCCCGGCCCGAAAACGGCCCTGGTGATCGGCGGGGGCGACGGCGGCTCGGCGGAGGAATTGCTCAAGCATCCCACCATGGAAAAGGTGGTTATCGCCGAACTGGACGACGGCGTGGTGGAGGCCGCCAAGAAGCATCTCGCCGCCATCCACCGGGGGGCCTTCGACGACCCACGGGTGGCGGTGCGCATCATGGACGGCAAGGCCTACATCGAGGAAACCACGGACCGCTTCGATTTGATCGTGCTCGATCTCACCGACCCCCACGGCCCCTCCCAGGCTCTCTACACGCGGGAATTCTACACTGCCTGCCGCAAGGCCCTGACACCCGGGGGATTGCTGTCCCTCCACGTGGAATCGCCCATTTCCAGGCCGGAAACCTACCTGCGCATCGTCAAGACCCTGCAAGCGGTATTCCCCATCGTGCGTCCCTACCTGGTGTACATCCCCCTTTACGGCACCTGGTGGGGCATGGTGTCGGCCTCCGTGGACACGGACCCGACGGCCCTGACGGAAGGGGAAGTGGAAAGCCGCATCCAGGAGCGCCGTATCGGCCATCTCCAGTATTACAACGGCGCCACCCACCGGGCGGTGTTCGCCCTGCCCAATTTCGTCCGCGACCTGCTGGCGCGGCCCGCCGAACTCATCACTGCCGACTCCCCGCCCATCGAGGACAATATCGGCCTCAACCGGGACACCGAACTGGTTTTGGCGCCTAGGGGGGCGTAGCCTCCGCGGCGGGAGCCGGCGCGCCACGGTTCAGCATGGCTTGACGCCGCTGCTCGAAACTCGCCTCCCGGTCCGCCTTGGCCCGCTCCAGGTACCCCCCCGCTTCCACCCAGGTGATTTCCCCGTCCTGGTTGGCGTCCAGGTCGGCGAAGCGCTGGGCGACGAAAGGTATGGCGACGGCCTCCTCCTTGCTCAAGGTGCCGCTGCCGTCCTTGTCCGCCGCCACGAACTCGGCGCGCAGGCGGTCGGCGAACAGGGCCCGGCGCTGGTCGAACGCCTCCCGCCCCTGGGCGGAAAACGCCACGCCCCACAAAACCAGCCACCACCAAGCTTTCATCGTTTCTCCTTCTTCCGCCATTTTGCCCCACCGGCCAAGCGGTATGCTAGATTTAATCCAGCCTATCCATAAGGAGCCCGCGATGCGGAAACTGCCTCTCCTGTTACTGCTGGCGCTCGCCCCCCTCCCCGCCATCGCTGCGGACGGCAAGCGGGTATTCGAGGAGCGATGCGCCTCCTGCCATGCCACGGGCAAGGACAACGCGCCAAAACCGGGGGACAAGCCTGCCTGGGAAGCAAGAGTCAAGAACGGCCGCGATGAGCTTTACGGCAGCGCCTTCTACGGCAAGCACAAAATGCCCCGGCGCGGCGGATCGGGCAAGAGCAACAACGAAATCCGCGCGGCCGTGGATTACATGCTGAAAGAGTCGGGGCAATAACTCAGGCCCTCTTGACCTCGCCTTGAGGAACCCGGCAAAAGTCGGCATGGGCGGACTGCAACAGGGGGTTGTACTTCATGTCTTCCACCAGTATGTGGTGGCGCAGCCATTCCCGCAGGAACTT
>JAGUYQ010000250.1 GCA_020061285.1 Betaproteobacteria bacterium | reverse complement strand
CACCTCGACTCGGCGCCGCGCCTGGACGAGCTGCCCTTCGACACCGAACGCAAGCGCCTGTCGGTGCTCCACCGGCTGCCGGAAGGCATGGCGCTGTTCACCAAGGGGGCGCCGGAAACGGTGCTCCCCCTCTGTTCCTCGGTGCTAACCGCAACCGGGCGGCAAGCCCTGGACGACTCCTGGCGCCTGCGCTTTCTCGACGCCCAGGAAGCCATGGCGGAACAGGGTCTGCGGGTACTGGCCTTCGCCTACCGCCCCGTCGGGCGGGAATGGCGGCGTGAGGAACTGGAAAACGAACTTATCCTCCTCGGCCTGGTGGGGCTGGAGGACCCGCCCCGCCCCGAGGTGCCGGCGGCGATCGAGCAATGCCGAGAAGCGGGCATCCGGGTCATCATGGTCACCGGCGACCATCCCCGCACCGCCGTCGCCATCGGGCGGGAAATTGGCCTGATCCGCTCCGCCGAGCCCGCCGTGCTGACCGGCGACGACCTGCGCCATCTATCCCGCACCCAATTGCAACTCGCCCTGGACGCGGAGGAAATCCTTTTCGCCCGGGTCAGCGCCGACCAGAAACTGGCCATCGTCGCCGCCCTGAAGCAGAAGAAGCACATCGTCGCCGCCACCGGCGACGGGGTGAACGACGCCCCGGCCCTGAAACACGCCGACATCGGCATCGCCATGGGATTGTCGGGCACCGACGTGGCGCGGGAGGCGGCGGACATGGTGCTGCTGGACGACAATTTCGCCAGCATCGTCGCGGCGGTGGAGGAAGGGCGGGCGGTGTACCAGAACATCCGCAAGTTCCTCACCTACATCCTCACCTCCAACATCCCGGAAATAGTTCCCTACCTGGCCTTCGTCCTGTTCCGCATCCCTCTGCCCCTGACGGTGGTGCAAATCCTCGCGGTGGACCTGGGCACCGACATGCTGCCGGCCCTGGGGCTGGGCGCGGAGAAGCCC
Source organism: Betaproteobacteria bacterium (assembly GCA_020061285.1). Next base: position 1,632 of record JAGUYQ010000250.1, on the reverse strand, counting down.
CATCCCGGCGTGATGAAACAACCGCCCCGCCCCCGCCGCGAGCGCCTGCTCAACGGGCCGCTGTTGGCAAGGTCTTATTTGTTTTTGGGAATACTGGAAGCGGCGGCGGCCATGGCGGCCTTCTTCTTCGTCCTCCACGCCGGCGGCTGGCAGTACGGCGAACCCCTGGCGGCTCACGGGCCCCTTTACCTCCAGGCCACCACGGCGACCCTGTCGGCCATCATCGTCATGCAGGTGGTCAACGTCTTCCTCTGCCGCCACGAGCGGGAGCCGGCCCTGGGCCGGGGAATTTTCGGCAACCGGCTGATCCTGTGGGGAATTGCCGTCGAACTGGCCTTGGTCGCCTTCATCGACTACACCCCCTGGGGCAACGCTCTCTTCGGCACCGCCCCCATCGGCAAAGAGGTCTGGCTGTTCGTGCTGCCTTTCGCCGTGGCCATGCTGGCCGTGGAGGAATTCAGGAAATGGCTGGTGCGGCGGGCCGGGGGCTATAATCGAAGCAAAGGAGAAAGTTTCCCGCCATGAAAACCAAGCCGCAAGCCCCCAATCCCCTGCTGGAACTGCTCGCCAACGTCAAGGAGGCCGAGCGGAAGAAGCACCTGAGCAAACTCGGCAACCAACGCGCCGACCCGCAGAACCGCTGGATGCGCTTCAATCACTTCGTCTGGGACAAGCGCCGCGGCGAGGGCTGACGCGAGCGATCAGTATTCGTTGATGCCGCCCAGGTGATCGGCCTCGGGGTAGTAGTTCACCGCCTCGACCTCGCTGCCGTCCCCCTGGTACTCCACTTCGTCGAAGCTCACCTGCTTGGCGATGGCGATGCCCCGACCGTGGGTGTCGAACACCCGGTCCGGCTGGATTTCCTGGTAGCGCCCCCAGTCGAAACCCCGGCCCTGATCCTTGATGCTGAGGCGGATTTCCCCCGGCTGGCGCTGGAACATCACATCCACGCAGCGTTGGGAGTAGGGCGGGGTCTTCTGGCGCCGCTCCACCTCGTCGAGCCATTCGCCCCTCTCGATGAGCGTTGATTTCATCTCGTAGCCGATTTCCAGGTTGCCGTGCTCGATGGCGTTGATCAGCAGTTCGGTGAGGCCAACCACCACCAGGTCGGCGTCGGGGTAGGCGCTGGCCAGGAGCTTGCCCAGGGTGGCCGCCTCCTCCACGGTGCGTATCTGGAAATGGCCGGCCTGCATGGGGGCCAGCTTGCCCTCGCAGTGGGCCACTTGCAGTTGCAGGGAGCGGTAGTTGGCGTGGTCGGTGACCGCCGTTTTCACCACCGCCAGCAGCAGTTCTTCCTCCACCGGCTTGGTCAGGTAGTAATGGGCGCCGCCCCGCAGGTTCTCGGTCAGGTCCCGCGGGTCGTTGTCCTGTGACTGCATGATCACCGGCACCAGCTTCAACACCGGGTGGGTCTTGATCTTGTTGAGCACGTCCAGGCTGTCGGTGCTGCTGTCGTGGCAGCGCTCCAGCATCACGACGTCGAAACGGGTGGGAGTGCGCTTGAGTTGGGCCAGGGCCTCCCCATCGTCATCCACCTCCACCACCTCGTAGCCCTCCTGCGCCAGGGCGCGGGCGATCTTCTCGCGGTTGGCGGCATCGCGGTCCGCGACCAGGACGGTTGCATTGCTCATG
>JAGUYQ010000135.1 GCA_020061285.1 Betaproteobacteria bacterium | reverse complement strand
GGTGAAGCAGCTCGACATGGCCGTGAACGGCAGGGAAGGCCTCGACGCCTTCAACCTGAACCACTACGACGTGGTGGTCACCGATATCAAGATGCCGGTGATGGACGGCTTGGAAATGGCGGAACAAATCAAGAAAACCGCCAAGAAGGATATCCCCATCATCGTCATCACCGCCTATAGCGACCGGGATTATCTGATCCGGGCCATCGACTTGGGCATCAACCGCTACGTCACCAAGCCCATCGACGCCGACGTCTTGCTGGGCGCCATTTACCAGAGCGCACGGGCTCGTTTCAACCAACTGGAATTGGTGCGCGTCCAGGAGTTGATCCTGGAAACCCTGCAACAAACCATTACCGTTCTGTCACGCGCCATCGAAATGCGCGACCCCTATACCGACGGCCATCAAAAACGCGTCGCCCTCCTCGCCACCGCCATCGCCGAGGAAATGGGACTGCCGGCAGACCGGGTGACGGGCATCCGCGTCGGCGGCCTGATCCACGACATCGGCAAAATCCACATTCCGACGGAAATTCTCAGCAAGCCGGGAAAATTGACCCCCCTGGAACTCGACATCATCAAAACCCACAGCGAGGCGGGCTTCGATATCCTGAAGCAGACCCGCTTTCCCTGGCCCATCGACCAGATGATTCTTCAACACCACGAAAAACTCGACGGCTCGGGCTACCCCACCGGGTTGAAGGGGGAGGAAATCCTGCTCGAAGCCCGCATCATCACCGTGGCGGACGTGATCGAAGCCATGAGCTCCCACCGCCCCTACCGCCCGGCCCTGGGCATCGAAGCAGCCCTGGAGGAAATCCGCCGCCACCGTGGCGTTCTTTACGACGAAAAGGTGGTCGATAGCTGCCTGCGGGTCATGGACAAGCACGGCAACCGCTTTTTCGACAACTGAAAAAAGCAAAGGGCCGCCCTCGGGCGGCCCCCTGCATGCTTTCCGGCTGACGAATCAGCGGAAGATTTTCACCATCCACTCCCCCGTCTTCAGCAAGTGGCCAAGGGACACGCCGCTCAAGGGCCACTCCCGCAACACCGCCTCCAGGCCACTACTGACGGGATGTTGGGAATTTTTCAGATACGTGTAGGCAAAGCACAGTTCGCCGTTCCGGGTATAGCCCTTTACGCCGTGGTTGCTCGCCTCGATCCGTTCCGGCACCACAATCGCATCGGACTCCAGGCCGCAGGCCTTGACGGTGGTATCCAATACGCCGGCCGCAGTATTAATCGTTGCCGCTGCTGTCATTTCTTGCCTCCTTTCGGCTTCACTTCCGCCTTGGCCTTGCCTTGCGGCTCCTCCTCGGCCTCCAACTCCCCCGGATATTGATTCACGTACTCCCGCATATGGGCGCGCAATACCTGACTTGCCGTCAGGTCGTTCTGCTTGCAGGCTTTCTCGAAATCTCTTTTCAGCCCCTTGCCGACACGAATCTGCAAGAACACTTTTTTATCGCCATCCGCGCCCATTCGGCATTTCTCCCTTTGTTTCACACGCTCAGGACATATTGTAGTGACATTGTAGTGAAAATCAAGCCCATTGTAAAAAACTTTCCTTCATCCCCAGCGGTTTGCAGCGTTTTTTAAATTGGGTTCAAAATTCTTCCCGGCGGCAAATAGCGACATAAACTATTGAAGATAAATACCGAATTCGGTATAATTCGGCCTCCGGGCAACCCGCCCCCAACGGACGCCGAAAACTCCAGCAACTGCATGCAAGTTTCCTTCACCGCCCAGCCCGGGCACAGCCGGGCACGCCATCATGACATTCGCTGACCTAGGCCTCTCGGCCGAACTCCTGAAAGCCATCGCCGACCAAGGCTATACCGAGCCCACCCCGATCCAGGAGCAAGCCATCCCGGTCGTGCTCCAAGGCCGCGACATCATGGCCGGCGCACAGACCGGAACCGGCAAGACCGCCGCCTTCACCCTCCCCCTGTTGCAGCGCCTCAGCCCTTTCGCCAGCAGCAGCACCTCGCCGGCCATGCACCCGGTGCGGGCGCTCATCCTGACGCCGACGCGGGAATTGGCGATGCAGGTGGAAGAAAGCGTCAAGACCTACGGCAAATACCTGCCCCTGCGCTCCACCGCCGTCTACGGCGGGGTCAATATCACCCCCCAGACCGAGGCCTTGCGCCGCGGCGTGGAAGTGCTGGTGGCAACGCCGGGCCGCCTGCTCGACCATATCCAGCAAAAATCGGTGAACCTGTCCCAGGTCAGCTTCCTGGTCCTGGATGAAGCAGACCGCATGCTGGATATGGGCTTTATCCCCGACATCCGCCGCATCCTCGCCCTGATGCCCCCCCAGCGGCAGAACCTTCTGTTCTCCGCCACCTTCGCGCCGGAGATCAAGAAGCTGGCGGATACGCTTCTCACCTCGCCACTCACCATCGAAGTGGCGCGGCGCAACAGTGCCGCCGAAACGGTCACCCAGTCGGTGTATCTGGTGGAGGAAAAGAAAAAACGGGACGTGCTGGCCAACCTGATCCGCACCCACAACATGCGCCAGGTGCTGGTCTTCACCCGAACCAAGCTGTCCGCCGAACGCCTGTTCCGCCAATTGGAACGGGACGGCATCGCCAGTGCCGCCATCCACGGCGACAAGAGCCAGATCCAGCGCACCCAGGCCCTGCACGATTTCAAGGAAGGGAAAATCCTGGCCCTGGTCGCCACCGACGTGGCTGCCCGCGGCCTGGACATCGACGAACTGCCCCACGTCATCAACTACGAACTGCCGCCGGTGCCGGAGGACTACGTCCACCGCATCGGCCGCACCGGCCGCGCCGG
>JAGUYQ010000320.1 GCA_020061285.1 Betaproteobacteria bacterium | reverse complement strand
TGTTCCACCAGGCCTTTTTGCGTGTCGCTGTTGGCTTGTTCGGCCTGTAGATCCAGAGCTTTCCGTAATTCGACTTTCCGCTTCGCCAGCGTGTCGTTCGCCTCCGCGGCGATGCTGTCGTCCCGCGTCGAAACAAGGTAAGTCGCCGCCAGTTGCACATCCTTCAGCAGCGACAGCAGGTCGGAGGAGGCGAGCGCGCTGGGGACCACCTTTTCCGTGACCACCCGGACCTCGGCGGCGTTCGACCGCGATTGGATGATGGCGTAGCCGCCTATCGAGGAAATGGCGATAAACGTTATGGCGACCAGCAGGGTGATGCGATGGCTAATATTCATTTGCCTGGTTCTCCAATGGACAGTGGAAGGGGCTTAAACACCCTGGTTATGGCGTGCTTGAACAAAACCAGACGGGCGATGCCTAGGTATATTTACTTATTCTTTAAGTGAGGAGAGGATGATCCCATTGAAATTTGAAAGGCATATGACGTTCATGTTTATCAATTATTGCAATGTCATGCAAAATCGTTAACGCTTTAATAAGGCTATTTATTTTTTCGGGCGTTAGGCTTCGGTGGCGGAGTGAGGGTCAGAATATTTCACCTTTTTCAGACAAAAAGGCAGCAACGATGACAAAGAATCGTTTGATCGGTGGGAGCAATAGGAAAGAAAGGACAGTTTTCTTGTGCTTTAAGGATGGCGGGAAGTTGATTGCGTCGGCTTACCCATAGGTGTCGAGACGAAAAAAGCCGGCTGGGTAGCCGGCTTTTTTGTCGGGCAACGATTTTACAGCGGACGCTTGATAGTGACGGCGCCGCGAACCTGCCCTTCACTATAGCCGGTGGCTTTGTCGTGGGGGTAGTCGGCGGCGATCTGGTCCTTGACCTCGCTGGCGATCTTGTCCGTCGCGCCGTGGCAGGCGAGGCACACGGCACCCACCGGCACCGCTTTCATGTAGCGGAAGTATTTGCCCTGGGGTTCGGTGACGATTTCGGCGACTTCCAGGGTTTCGGGCTTGGCGCCGGCGGCGGCCTTCTGGTCGAAGTCGGCCAGGACTTTCTGTTCCCAGGCGTCGGGGGTGCCGATGAGGGGGTTGCGCACCTTCAGGGACACACGGGCGACTTTCTCGCCGTTCCTGCGGGACAGGTCGGAGGCGATGGCGGGGGCGCGTTCCTTGCACACCTTGATGGCGGCGGCGGGTCCGTTGGCCTTCATTTCCTTTTGCAGTTCGCCGCCCAGTTGCTTCAGCAGGGACTGGGCGGTGGCGCGGGCGTCGGCCTGGTATTGGGCGAGATCGTCGGCGAGGACGGGGGTGGCGAGCAGGGTCGCGAGCAAGGCGGTCAGCAAGCGGGATGTCATCGAAAAGCTCCTCTTGGTCGATTCATTAGAAGCGGCTAATATACAGAAAACCCTAGCCGCGGGCAACGCGGTGGGGCTGGAAGATTTTCTGGAAAATGTCATAGCGACGGCGGCTGATATGGCCGTCGGCCACCGCTTGCAGGATGGCGCAGCCCGGCTCGCTGGCATGGCGGCAGTCGTTGAACTTGCAATGGCCGAGGAAGGGACGGAACTCCGGGAAGGCGTGTTCGATCTCGTTGCGGCTGGCGTGGCCGAGGCCGAATTCCTGCAGGCCGGGGGAGTCGATGAGGTCGCTGCTGGCGTCCAGGTGGTAGAGACGGGCGTGGGTGGTGGTGTGGCGGCCCGAGTCCAGCTTGGATGAGATATCCGCGGTGCGGGCGCCGGCCTCCGGCACCAGGGCGTTGACCAGGCTGGTCTTGCCCATGCCGGACTGGCCCACCAGGACGCTGGTTTCTCCAGCCAAGTAGGGCCGCAGGGGCGCAATGTCCCCCAGGGCGGAGAGCTGCACCACGGGATAGCCGATATCGGCATAGAGCTGGAGGGTTTCCCATGCCTGGGCCGTTTCTTCTTTCAGGTCGGCCTTGTTGAGGACGATGACGGCCTTTACCCCGGCCACCTCGGCGGCTACCAGGCAGCGGTTGAGGAGCTCCTCGTAGAAGGTCGGCACCGCCGCCACCACCAGGACCACCTGGGTGACGTTGGCGGCGATGAGTTTTTCGCGGAATTCGTTGGCGCGGTAGAACAGGGAGCGGCGCGGTTCGATGGCCTCGATCACCCCCTGGTCGGCGGAGGTGAGGCGGATTTTCAGCCGGTCGCCGCAGGCGCCGCCACCCTTCTTGCCGTGGGTGACGCAGGGCAGCAGGCGGCCGTCCTCCGTTTCCACCAGGTATTGGCGGCCGAAGCTGGCGACGATCAGGCCGCCCAGCAGGTCATTCCCCATGGGGAGAGGTATGCGTGATAAATGGAATCATGTCGCCCGCTATTGTAGGCGATGGGGCGGGCGCTTAGGAAACGGAATCGCGCGTTTTCGCTGGCCGATAGCCGCAGTGGCGGGAGTGGCGCTGTTCCTGTGGCTGGCCTCCGAATCGCGTCCCCTTTACACCACGCCCATGTGCATCGTTTACGACGCCCCGGCCCTCAAGGCCGGGCGGAAGTAGGGCTAGATAGTTAAAAGCTGGTCGATCTTCGCTGCACAGATGAAATCATTCTCGGATAACCCGCCGATGGCGTGGGTGATGTAGCGCACGGTGCACTGGTTGTAGCCCACTTCCAGGTCGGGGTGGTGGTCTTCCCGGTGGGAGACCCAGGCGGTGGCGTTCACGAAGGCCATGGTCTCGTAGTAGTTCTTGAAGCGGTAGGTCTTGGCGATGGCCTGGCCTTCCTGGGTCCAGCCGTCCATGTCCTGCATCAGGCGGTCGATTTCCTCCTGGGTGAGGGGCGGGACGCCCCCTTCGCAGGGCTTGCAGTGCTTGTTCGTGAGGTCGCAGACGGGGGCGTTCATGGCGATGGCTTCTCCTGTGAGCGCGAAATTATTTGAAGTGGTAGTAGGTGGCGTTCAGGTAGGCCGCCACGTGGGCCTCTTCCTCCGGGAACCAGCCGGCGCCGGCGTTGGTGTTGCAGGCGCGGATGCGGGCCTTGAGCTGGTCGGCGGACTTCACCTTGCGGTCCGGGCGGGTGTAAATCTTGGAGCCGTCGCCGCCGAACATGGAAACGTGGCAGGCGACGCAGGATTTCTCCACCAGGGCCTTCCCCGCCTGGGGGTTGCCGTTGGCGAAGGGGTCGGCCAGGGCCGTCGAGGCGATGAGTCCGAAGAGGATGGGAATCAGGCGTTTCATGGTGGGCCTCCCGTTAATCTTGATTAAAATAGTCAACTACAATTATGCCGTATTCGCCGCTTTTTGCAAGTTAGCCACCCGTTGTGCGGCGGCCGGGTGGGAATCGTGGAATCCCGAGTAGAGGGGGTCCGGCGTCAAGGTGGCGGCGTTGTCCTGATACAGCTTGACCAGGGCGCGGGCCAGGTGGGCGGCGCTGGCGTGGCGGGTCGCGTAGTCGTCGGCCTCGAACTCGTGCTTGCGGGAGTAGAGGCTGAACAGGGGCTCGAAGGGAAAGATGAACGCCGGCATCGCCAGGAAGAACAGCACCAGGGCCATGTCGGTTCCCCCGGTCGAAACGCCCAGGCCGCTGTAGAACCAGGGCTTGTCGATGAGCCAGCCGAGGAGGGCGAGGAAACCCAGGCTGAGGCCGAACATCAGGCCGATGCGCTTGAAGATGTGACGGCGCTTGAAGTGCCCCAGCTCGTGGGCCAGTACGGCCTCGATTTCGTCGTTGTCCAGGCGTTGCAGCAGGGTGTCGAAGAGTACGATGCGCCGGTTTTTGCCGAAGCCGGTGAAGTAGGCGTTGCCGTGGCTGCTGCGCTTGGAGCCGTCCATGACGAACAGGCCCTTGGCCTGGAAGTCGCAGGCGTCCAGCAGTTTTTCGATGCGGGCCTTGAGGGCCAGGTCATCGAGGGGGGAGAACTTGTTGAAGAAGGGGGCGATGAAGGTGGGGTAGATCGCCAGCACCAGCAGGTTGAAGCCCATCCAGGCGAGCCAGACGTAAAGCCACCAGTAGTCGCCCATCCTGCCCATCAGCCACAGCACGCACAGCACCAGGGGGGCGCCGAAGAGGGCGCCGAGGAGCAGTTGCTTGAGCAGGTCGGCGAAGAACAGGGGCAGTGTCATCTTGTTGAAACCGAAGCGCGCTTCAATGCGGAAGGTGCGGTACAGGCTCAGGGGCAGGTCGGCGAGAGAGGACAGCGCCACCACGCTGCCGATCAGGGCCAAGCCGCGATAATAGGGGTTGTCGAACAGCCCCTGCCACAAATCGGCCAGGGCCTGGAGCCCGCCGCCGAGGGTGAAGGCCAGGATCACCGCCGATTCCACCACTACGTTCAGCATGCCGAGGCGGGTTTTCGCCACGGTGTAGTCGGCCGCCTTGCGGTGGTCGGCGAGGGGTATCTTTTCCGCGAAGTCGGCGGGCACCGCTTCCCGGTGGGCGGCGACGTGGCGGATTTGGCGGCCGGCCAGCCATAGCCTGGCGAGGGCGGAGAGCAGCAGGGCGGCAAGAAATATCAAGGTGAAGGGGTGCATGGGTGACGGGGTCGAGAGGTGTGTGACAGAATAGGGCTTTTCCCAAACAAGAAGCATTATGGCACAAGACAGCACTCGCCTCATCTGGCTGGACATGGAAATGACCGGCTTGTTCCCGGATACGGACCGCATCATCGAAGTGGCGGTGGTGATCACCGATGCGCACCTCAATACCGTGGCGGAATCTCCCGTGCTGGTGGTTCACCAGTCCGACGCCGTGCTGGACGCCATGGACAACTGGAACAAGGGCACCCACGGCAAATCCGGCCTGATCGACAAGGTGAGGGCCTCCGACTTGAACGAGGCGGCGGTGGAAAAGAAGATGGTCAATTTCATCAAGAAGCATGTTCCCGCCAAGGCCTCCCCCCTCTGCGGCAACTCCATCTGCCAGGACCGGCGTTTCCTCGCCCGCCACATGCCCAGGCTGGAAGCTTTTTTCCACTACCGCAACCTGGACGTGTCCAGCCTCAAGGAACTGGTGAAGCGATGGAAACCGGAGATCGCGGCGGGCTTCACCAAGCAGAACAAGCACGAGGCCTTGGCGGATATTTACGAATCCATCGACGAATTGAAATATTATCGGGAACACTTCCTGAAGGTGTGAGACCCATGCCTTTCGCCATCCCTCGCAGACCAGGAGCGTATTGATGAAAAACGGCACCAAGTTCGTTGTCGAGGTCAACCCGAAAATCCCGCGCAAGCTGGTGCGGCTGGAAGAACTGGCCAACAACCTGTGGTATATCTGGGACAAGCCGATGCGGACCCTCTTCGCCCGCCTGCACCC
>JAGUYQ010000337.1 GCA_020061285.1 Betaproteobacteria bacterium | reverse complement strand
AGCGCTGGTACTTCCCGGGGTTGAGGTCTTCCAGGCCGACCAGGACCTCTTCGTTCAGCAAAACCGAATCCAGCCTGACTTCCAGAAGTCCTCCCTTTCCCCGCATGGCATGCGCCGCGTTGGTGCAAAGATTCATTACTACTTGGTGTATCTCGGTGGCGTCGGCCAAGATGGTGTCCGAACCTTCAAGGTCCTGAGTTATTTCAATGGTGGTCGGTATGCTGGCCCGCAGCAGCCCCAGGGCCTCCTGAACCACCGGCTTGATATTTACCGGCCGCAGTTTCCGCTCGGTCTGCCGGCTGAAGCTGAGTATCTGCCTGACCAAATCCCGCGCGCGTTGATTGGCCTTAAGGGCCTGGCGTAAATATTCCTTGGCTTGCGAGTTGTTTCTCAATTCCTGCAGGGCCAACTCGGTATAGCCCAACTGCGCGGCGAGGATGTTGTTGAAATCATGCGCAATGCCGCCCGCCAGGGATCCGATGGCCTCCAATTTCTGCGCCCGGCGGAGCTGATCCTCAAGCTTGGCCTTTTCTTCCTCCGCCCGCTTGCGCTCGGTGATGTCGCGGATATTGCACTGGATCACCTTGCGGTGGTTAGCTTCATAGACGTTACTGACAAATTCCACCTCGACTTGCCGCCCGTCAAAGGTTTTCAGGGGCAAGTTTTCGTAGCGTGTATGTTCCTCCCTGCGCAGTTCCGCGAAATTCTCTTGGCTGGCGGCAATATCCCCGAACAACCCCAAATCCCAAAGCTTTTTTCCCAAAAGTTGCGCGTGCGAAAAACCCAACATATCGGCCAAGTAAGGATTAACGTCAAGGATCGCCCCGGTGTCGGCGTTGAGGATTAGAATGCCATCTTTCGCCGCCTCAAAGAGCCGCCGATACTGTATTTCGCTAGCCCGTAGCGCTTCCTCCGACCGCTTGCGCTCGGTGATGTCCTCCTTGACGCCTATGACGTATTTGGGCTTGCCCGAGAGGTCCCGCACCAGGGTGGAGTTGAGCCGGATCCATACCACCGAGCCGTTTTTGTGCAGGTACTTCTTTTCCCGGGAGTAAGACGACAGTTCCCCGGCCAGCATCCGGCGGAACAATTCCCCGCCTTGTTCCCTGTCATCCGGATGAGTCAGATCGTAAAAAGACGACCCCTGGATTTCCTCGCGGCGATAGCCCAGCATTTCGCAAAACCGTTGGTTGACCAAAAGATACCTGCCCTCCGGGCTTACGTGACTCACCCCCACCGGGGCCAGTTCAAAGGCGACCCGGTAGCGTTCCTCGCTTTCTCGCCGCGACTCCTCGGCCTTCTTGCGCTCGGTGATATCCCAAACGGTGGAGATCATCAGAGGCTTGCCGGGAACCGGCGTGTTCATCGCGCTTACGAAGGTGGTTTCGGCTCCCTGGCGCGTGAGCGGCACGTCGTGCCAGCGCATTCTTTCCGGATCGCCGCTGGCGCAATCCTCCAGCACCCGCTTCTTGATCTCTTCCCGGAAATCGGGGTCCTCGTAAACGGCTTTCCAGAAATTGTCCGGGTCGGCCAGCGCCTCGCGGGTCGTCCGGTAAAACCTGGGGAAGTTGTCGTTCATGTACTCGAATTTGACGGCGGGATCGACTGAGTTCACCGCCACGCCCAAAGGCAGGTTGTCCATGACCGCCTTGGTGAAGGCTTCGTTCTGCCGCAGCGACTCCTCGGCCCGCTTGCGCTCGGTGATGTCCGTGTGCGTGCCGTACATCGCCAAGGGCTTGCCCTCGGCGTCGCGGGTCATGACCCGGCCCCGGTCCAGAATCCAGACCCACCGGCCATCCTTGTGCTTCATGCGGAATTCGCATTCGTAGTCGTGTACCTTCCCCTCCACGCACCGCCTCAATCGCTCTTCCGCAGCCGCCAGATCATCGGGATGGACCAGCCGCGCCCAGGTTTGGTAATCATAGGGCGTCAGCTCCTCGATCGTATAGCCGAGCATGCCCGCCCAGGTTTCATTGAAAACGGTTTCGTTGGTTTGGACGTTCCATTCCCAAGTTCCGAGCCGCGCGCCATTGATGACAAAGGTCAACCGGTCTCGTTCATTTTGCAACTCCTCCTCAGCCCGCTTGCGGGCAGTTATGTCCTGTACGTGGGAGATGAAGTACCTCGGATTCCCGTTGCCGTCGCGCAACAGGCTGCTGGAAACATACCCCCACACAATGAAGCCGTTTTTATGGAAATACCGTTTTTCAAACGCCGCCCTTTCCACTTCGCCGGAGGCAGCATGCCGCATGAAAGAGGGGCTAATATTCAAATCGTCGGGGTGGGTGATGCTGTTGACGGTCATGCCTTCGAGTTCGGCCTTGGAGTAACCGAAAATCTCGCATAGCTGGTCGTTCACCCTGAACAGGCGCCCCTGCATGTCCACCAAGCATGTCCCCACGTTGGCGTTTTCAAAGGCCAGCCGGAAGCGCTCCTCGCTCTCCCGCACCGCCCTCTGCGCCCTGCGCTCCTCGGTCTGGTCGCGGAACACCAGGACCACGCCGGTTATCCTGCCTTGATCGTCCCGAACGGGCGCGCCGCTGTCGGCTATGGGGCGCTCCGTACCATCGCGAGCTAAGAGGATGGTATGGTTGGCCAGCCCCACCACCAAACCCTCGCGCATCACCCGGCGAACCGGGTTTTCCACGGACTGGCGCGTTTCCTCGTTTATGATCCTAAATACTTCTTCCAATGACCTGCCGCGGGCCTCGTCATGTCTCCAACCGGTCAGCGCCTCGGCCACAGGATTCAGCATCACCACCTTGCCCTGGGCGTCAGTGGCGATCACCCCGTCGCCCACGCTCATCAGCGTGGCGCGGTAACGCTCTTCGGCCTCTCTTTGCCTGACCTCGCTCTGGTACAATTCCCGGTAGTGGGCCTTGGCGTTGCGCTGCCAGACCATGCCCGCAAGGGCCACCACCGCCGCCACCAGCCCCAGGATCAGGGCCATGATGAGGAGGGATTGGAAGCGCCACCCCGCCAGCGTCTCGGCCTCGTCCACCTT
>JAGUYQ010000317.1 GCA_020061285.1 Betaproteobacteria bacterium | reverse complement strand
GGTACATCTGGTGTACCGGGTCCATCATTCATAAAGGCTACATGTCATGTTGAGTCAGGAAGAACTGATCAAGTGGAAAACCGATGCCTGGAAGGATCCAGGGATGGTGTCCTGGTATTCGGGCCGCATGGTGGAAAATAGCGCCACCATGCCCCTCAAGCATGCCCTTGAAGTCGGCCTGTGCGTGGCACATGCCAAAGGCAACAAGATTCTGGATGTCGGCATCGGCACCGGGCGCGGGTCGCTCCCCTTGGCGCGCCAAGGGCGGGAGGTCACCGGCATCGACAGTTCCCAGGCCATGCTGGACGAAACCCGCCGCTTGGCGGGCGATACGCCGATCACCCTGCAACTGGGGGATGTGGAAAGGCTGGCTTTTCAGGATGAGGAATTCGACACCCTTCTTTCCCTCAATGTGGTGGTGCATTTTCCCCATTGGCGCAAGCTTCTGCCCGAGTGGAAGCGGGTGGTTCGGCCCGGCGGCCGGATCGTGTTCGATGTCCATTCCCTGGATAACTACCGCTGTGCCTACGGCGAGGGGGTGACGGAACACGGATTGTTGCAGCAGGTGGAGAAAAACGGTGATTTTTCCGCCTACGTCTTGCGGGTCGCCGCCGAGGACATGGTCGCCGAGGCGGATAAGCTCGGCCTCAGGGTGGCGGCGTTGGTTCCTTACGGCGCCTTTCTCGGCGGCGGCAACACCAATTATCTGATGGAAGGACTGGAAAGACAGTGGAGCTGGCGGCGGCTGTTGTCCTGGATGGCGCTGGATCAGCGTTTCCATGATTTCGGCCTGTTCCTGGAGCAGGAATTGGTGGCCAAATTGAGCACGCGGGCAACGGGCCGCTACATGGTGGTGCTGGACAACGTCGCCGACCCCGAAGGTAACCGGGCATGGCTGGCGCGCAACGAGGAACTGAACCGTCTGATGCGATCAAGCCATACGTTTACGGAGTTGATGGAGTCTGTCGGTATGGACGGGCCCCGGTTTTGCGCCGCGCTCAATGGCCACGTGGGCGCCAGCTTGCGGAACTTCACCTTTTTTTACGCCTTGTATCGGGAAATATTGGAGAAGGGGTGGGGGGAGTTGCCGGCGGGCGTACTGGAGCAAAAACACCTGGAGCACGTTCTCGCTTGGCGCCAACACGATCGTGCAGACCAGGAGGCGTTGCACATGGCACGGACGTGGTTCGCCCCACCTGAAATGAAACATGCCACGGAGAATCGCGGCGTTTCTCTGGGGGAAGCGACGGAGTATTTCCTGGTGGAGCGGGTTCTTACCGATTACATGGGGGTGTTCACGGGGGAGCGGGTATGAGCGGTCACGCCATCGTTTCCTGTTTGTGGCAGAAAAATATCGGCGTCCTTGAGCTCTACGCCAAGCGCCACCCCGGCGTGACGATCATCGTGCCCTCCGCCTTCATCGGCAAACCCGACGAGGATCGGCTGCTGGCCGCAGGCGGCAAGGTCGTTTACCTGGAAAAATTATTGCCCGCCTCGGAAATGGGCGCCATCCACCAGTTGGCCAACGGAATCGTGGAGCGCACCGGGAAGATGCTGGACAGCGCGCCGTGGCGCTCGCACTGCGCCGGCCAAGGCTGGGACGGCGAGCGGTTCGCCCCCATCGTAGCCGGGCGTGCCAATGCCGAGGCCCTCAACTTCGTTATTTTGCTGGAGGCCCTGGAACAGGCTAAGAAGCAATACGAGGTCGCCTTGGCGGTGGTCAACGAAGACCTGATGCCGGTCGGCCGGCTGGTGACGAGTTGGGCGCGGAATAGCGGCATTCCCAGCTTGGTGGTTTCCCATAGCCTGATCCTGTTCCGGCCCTACACCGTGCATGACACCCTCCACGCCGACGTGATGGCGCTTTTCGGCGAGCGGGGCGCGGAGGGCTATCTCGACCTGGGGGTCGAGCAAAAAAGGCTGCGCATAATCGGCAACCCGGCGTGGGATAGGTATCTCGCGCTAAAAAGAGAAAAGGCCGCCGTTCGGCGGGAGGCGGCCGGGCGCCTGGGCCTGGATGCGGCCCGCCCGATCGTGCTGTTCGGTACTACTTGGGCGGCGAACTTATCGGCCTTCGGCGATGAAAAAATCTACCGTAAAACCCTGGCGGCATTTTTCCAGGGCTGCGCCCGCCTGCGGGAGCGAGGGATTGCCGTTCAGCCGGTTATCAAGGACCGGATGCAGAACGCCGCATTCAGCCATGATTTGATTCCTTCCCTGGCGGCTGAAAACGGTTTCGGCGCCGGGGAATACGCTTACACCGCCGAGGGGGTGGAATCGCTGATCGTGGCGGCGGACGTGGTGGTGTCGGTCGAGTCCAATATGTCGGTGGAGGCCATGATGGCGGGGGTGCCCGCCGTCAGCCTGGTCACGGAATTCGGCATGCGCCTCGGCCCGTGCTTCGATGCCGATGCGGGCATTGTCGAAAGCGAGCCGCACGAGTTGGCCGACTGGCTGCAACGGGTTCTGGCCGACAGCGCCTTCCGCGCAGGCCTTCTGGCCGCCATGGAGGCAAAAGCGCCCTATTACAACATGGGCGTCGATGGCTTCGCCACTTCTCGCATGGTGGCGTTGATGGACGAGGTCGCCTTGCCGCTGAAGGGCATCGAGAAGAAAAAATATATCTGGCAAAGCCTGTTGAATGTCAGTGACTCCGATACCAATCAGTACCATAACTGGTGCCGCAGCGATTTGGTCGAGATGTTCCGCCACCCGCCGCGGCGGGTATTGGATATCGGTTGCGGCGCGGGAGCGACCGGGGAATACATCAAGAAACGCTACCCCTCGGCCGAGGTGATGGGCATCGAGGTCAACCAGGGGGCGGCCGACGTGGCCGCTACCCGCATCGACAGGGTTTTGGTGGGGAAATTCGAGGACTTCGACCTGGAAGCCGAGGGCATCCGCAAGGGGAGCATCGACACCGTCATCGTCGCGGACGTGCTGGAGCACATGTACGACCCCTGGGGCGTGATGGCGGGCATTGTCCCCTATCTTAGCGAAGATGCCCAGGTGGTAGCGAGCATCCCCAACATCCGCAACCTGGTGGTGATGAACGAACTGGCCGGCGGGAGCTGGACCTACGACTCCTGGGGGCTGTTGGACATCACCCATATCCGGTTTTTCACCCTGAGGGAAATCCGCCGCTTCTTCCACGAAACCGGCTATCGCATCGGCCGCCTGCATTACAACATGGACAG
>JAGUYQ010000332.1 GCA_020061285.1 Betaproteobacteria bacterium | reverse complement strand
GGCGACGATGGCAAGTTCTTCCCCTCCGTGGAACTGGTCGGCGGCTTGACTGTGTGGGAAGCCAACACCAAGGTGGTCGAAACCCTGGAAGCTGGCGGCCTGCTGCTCAAGCACGACAAGCTGCGCCACAGCTACCCCCACTGCTGGCGCCACAAGACCCCGATCATTTTCCGCGCCACCCACCAGTGGTTTATTCGCATGGACGAGGCGGGCCACGATGGCCAGACCCTGCGGGAACAGGCAATGAAAGCGGTGGACGCCACCCAGTTCTTTCCCTCCTGGGGCCGCGCCCGCCTGGAAGCGATGATGAAAAACCGCCCCGACTGGTGCGTCTCCCGCCAGCGCAACTGGGGCGTGCCCATGCCCCTCTTTGTCCACAAGGAAAGCGGCCAGCTCCACCCCCGCACCGCCGAACTGCTGGAGCAGGCGGCCTTGAAGGTGGAACAAGCCGGCATCGAAGCCTGGTTCGGTCTCGACCCCAGGGAATTGCTGGGCGACGAGGCCGAGCAGTACAAGAAGGTGAGCGACACCCTGGACGTGTGGTTCGACTCCGGCGCTTCCCACGCCTGCGTGCTGAAGCAGCGCAACTACCTGAGCCATCCCGCCGATCTCTACCTGGAAGGCTCCGACCAGCACCGGGGCTGGTTCCAATCGTCCCTGCTCACCGGCTGCGCCACCGACGGCCGCGCCCCCTACAAAGCCCTCTTGACCCACGGCTTCGTGGTGGACGCCAAGGGCCACAAGATGAGCAAGTCCAAGGGCAACGTGATCGCTCCCCAGAAGGTGGTGGATTCCCTCGGCGCCGACATCCTGCGCCTGTGGGTGGCGTCCACCGACTATTCCGGCGAACTGACCATCTCCGACGAAATCCTCAAGCGGGTGACGGAAGGCTACCGCCGCATCCGCAACACCCTGCGCTTCCTCCTGGCCAACCTGGCGGACTTCGACCATAAAGCCCATGCCCTGCCGGTGGAGGAATGGCTGGAGATCGACCGCTACGCTCTAGCCATGGCGCGGGAATTCGATAACACCGCCAAGCTCCACTACGACAAGTACGAATTCCACCAGGTGGCGCAAAAGCTGCAAACCTTCTGCTCCGAGGAATTGGGTGGTTTCTATCTCGACATCCTGAAGGACCGCCTGTACACCGCCGGCGAGCACTCCAAGGCCCGCAGGTCGGCGCAGAATGCCCTTTACCACCTGACCCGCAGCCTAGTGCGGCTGATGGCGCCGATCCTGTCCTTCACCTCCGAGGAGGTGTGGCAGGAATTGAGCAATGACAGCGACGACAGCATTTTCCTTCACACCTGGGACGGCATCCTGCCGCCCCAATCGGAGGAAGAGGTCATCAACGACCGCTGGACGCAACTGCGCCAGGTGCGCGCCGACGTGCTCAAGCAATTGGAGGAGGTGCGTGCCGACAGCCGCATCGGCTCCGCCCTCCAGGCCGAGGTGGACCTCTACGCCATCGGCGAAATCCACGATCTGCTGGCCTCCTTCGGCGACGACCTGCGCTTCGTCTTCATCACTTCCCAGGCACGCTTGCACCTCGGCGCCGACGACGAGGCGGTGGTCAACGAACAGGGCGTGGGCATCAAGGTCACCCCCAGCCCGCACCAGAAATGCGAGCGCTGCTGGCACTACCGCGAGGAAGTAGGCAGCCATGCCGAGCACCCCTCCCTGTGCGGCCGCTGCACCTCCAATTTGTACGGCAATGGCGAGCCCCGGCTCTATGCTTAACTGGACCCGCTGGCTGGCGATCAGTGCCGGGGTAATTGTCCTCGACCAACTCACCAAACATTGGGTGACGGCCGTGTTCCAACTGGGGGACAAACTGCCGGTGCTGCCCTCGTTCAACCTGGTATTGGCCTACAATACCGGCGCCGCCTTCAGTCTGCTGGCCGACGCAGGGGGCTGGCAGCGGTTCTTCTTCAGCCTGGTGGCGGCCGCTGCGTCGGCGGTCATCGTCTTCCTGCTGCGCCGCCATCCCCACCAAGCCCTGTTCAGCCTGGCTTTGGCACTGATCCTGGGCGGCGCCCTGGGAAACCTGATCGACCGCATCGCCCTCGGCCACGTGATCGACTTCATCCAGCTTTACTGGCGGGATTACTACTGGCCGGCCTTCAACGTGGCCGACTCGGCCATCACCTGCGGCGCCGTGCTGCTGGTGTGGGACAGCTTCCGCAAACCGCCCTCACACTAGTCACTCCGGCAAAGATCATGGGAAGGAAAACGGGACATGGATGACACCGCAGAATACGGCGATCGGATTTTGCTGCATTACCGCCTCAGCGGCCTCAACGGCAAGGAAATCGACAGCAATTTCGACGGCGAGCCTTTATCGCTGCAACTGGGAGAAGGGGAGCTGGAACCCAAGCTGGAGCAGTGCTTGGTGGGTTTGTCCCCCAAGCACCGCTACGTCTTCAACCTGTCGCCGGAGGAGGCCTTCGGCGTGGGCGATCCCTCGCGGATTCTGGAGATTCCGCTGGCAAGCTTTCCGGAAAACATCCCTGTCGAGCCAAATAGCCTGATCGCCTTCACGCTGCCGGATGGCAACACCGCGGGCGGCGTGGTCCTGGAAAAGTTCGAGGACCACGCCAAGGTGGATTTCAATCACCCGTTGAGTGATTGCCCGGTGGTGTTCGAGGTAGAAATCAGGGAAATACTACGGGATTAGCCGCCGGCCTGCATTTCCTTCAAAAGCGCCACCTTGACGGCATGGGCGCCCTTGTCGCCGCGGCCGACATCGAAGGTAACCTTCTGTCCACCGCGCAGGGTGCGGTACCCGTCCATCTGAAGCTCGGAAAAATGGACGAACAAGTCCTCACCCTCCTGCTGCTCGATAAAACCGTAGCCCTTCACACTGCTGAACCACTTGACGATACCGACTGCCATACACTTACCCTCATACGTGTTCCTGTTGTTATCTTTATAACTGGATTATGATGGACACCTGCTTCTTGCCCCTGCTATGCAATCAGCATGAGAAGTACGTAGTGTGCTTATAATCAATTTCCATTCCAAATGCAAGTTTTACTAGCCAACCCCCGTGGTTTCTGCGCCGGCGTTGACCGGGCCATCGAGATCGTCGAACGCGCCTTGCAGCGGTTCGGCGCACCCATTTACGTCCGCCATGAAGTGGTACACAACAAGTTCGTCGTCGATCGCCTGCGGCAGATGGGCGCGGTGTTCATCGAGGACCTGGACGAAATCCCCCCTGGCAACACCGTCATTTTCAGCGCCCACGGCGTTTCGCGCGCCGTGCAGGAAGAAGCGGAAAAGCGCGGGCTGAAGGTATTCGACGCCACCTGCCCCCTGGTGACCAAGGTGCACCTGGCCGTTGCCCGCCTGCGCAAACAGGGCAAGGAAATCGTCATGATCGGCCACCGCGGCCACCCCGAGGTGGAAGGCACCATGGGGCAAGTGGACAACGGCATTTACCTGGTGGAAAAACCCGAAGACGTGGCCGCCCTGGAGGTCAACGCGCCGGACAACCTGGCCTTCGTTACCCAGACGACCCTGTCGATGGATGACGCCGGCACGGTCATCGCCGCCCTCAAGGCCCGCTTCCCCAGCATCGCCGGACCGAAAACGGACGACATCTGCTACGCCACCCAAAACCGCCAGGACGCCGTCAAGGCCCTGGCCCAGCAATGCGACCTGGTGATCGTGGTCGGCTCCCCCAACAGCTCCAACTCCAACCGCCTGCGGGAAGTCGCCAGCAACCGGGGCACCGAGGCCTACATGGTGGACAATGCCAGCCAACTCGATCCGGCCTGGCTGGAAGGGAAAACATCCGTGGGCATCACCGCCGGCGCCTCGGCACCGGAAGTGCTGGTGCAAGAAGTCATAGCGCGACTAGGGGAGCTAGGGGCAGATAAAGTTCAAGAACTGGCAGGAAGGGAAGAAAATGTAGTGTTTTCCCTCCCGCGTAACCTGCTCCCTCCTGCCTGACTTACTCGTTGAACAGTTCCCGCCACAGCACCCGGCGGACCGTGCTGCCCCCGGCCCCGATGGGCACGTTGCCCACCTCCACCTTGGTGTCCGACAGCTTAGTCAGACTCACCACCGAGTTGTTGGGCAAGCGCACCAGTACCGGCCTAGTCGCCAAGGCGTTGCCCAGGCGCCGAGCCACCACTTGTCCCGCCGAGGTCGAAACAAAGGAGCCGGTACGGTAATCCAGGTAATAAATCCAACTGTAGCCCCCAACGGTACAGGCATTGGCGTTGGGCACGTTGGTGGTGAACACCAGGGTTCCCAGGGCCAAGGCGGGGTCGGTGTTTGCCCTCTCTCCGGCATCCGGCAGGTCGATGTACCAACCGTCGTTGGTCGAGAAATTCACCCCATTGCTGCTGGCAGTCCGGATAATGGCCCCGCTGACATCTGTACCCGTAGTCAGGGTCTGTTGCACGACGTTGGCGGTGGCACGGAAATTGGCCCCATAATCAGTACCATTCAAGGGGTCCTTGATGGCATAGAAGGACTGTTGCGAGGCATCCGCCAAATCGGTGGTTCCCAAGTAGCGCCCCGTTCCTACGTAAACCACTACGTGGTTATCCACCAGGCCGAGTTCGGGCTTGGCGGTAATGGGTTGGGCGCTAGCCCCGATATTCTTCAATGCGGCCAAGTGTTGGGAAGTGTAAGTAGTCAAATCGAAGCTCCACACGTTGCCCAGCAAATCACCGCCGTAGGCCCGTAGGGCGGTGTTGTCCTGCATGGCATTGTCCACCCAGGCGTTGATCTTCGACAAGCCGCTCGGCGTGGTGGTACTGCCCACCCCGGTGGCGATCTTTTTGATGATGGCGCCGGTCTGAGCGTTCAGTACATACAGATACCCCTGACCATCCCCGGGGCTGACATTGTTGTAACCCGAGGCCACCAGTACCACCCAGGTGCCGTTGGGTAGCTTGGTGATAACCGGGTTGCCGTAGCTGTAGCCCACGTCGCAGTCGTCCATCTGCCCCTCGGCGGCAGTGGTCGTGGCGGCACAGGCAGTCACGCTAGGATTGCGCACCTTAAACTCCCAAAGGGCCTGAGGAGCAGCCGGGTTGGTCACATCCAGGGCGTAATAGCCCCGCCCGCCGCCGTTATAACCGCCGACTAAAATGGTTTTCCAGCCGCTGAGATAGGCATCTCCCACCACGGGTGTGCCATCGACAAAATAACGATGCTGGGCGCTATAATTGAAATCCGCAAGCTTGAATAAATTGGGTAGCATGGCCGTGGGAATATAAGCAAATGACTCGGCCCCAGTGTCGGCATTGAAGGCGTGCAACATGCCATCATTGGCGGCGACATACACCATCCCCTGACGGCTGGTATTGCTAGTGACAAACGTGGCGTAATCCGCGTCGGAGTAATTGTAGAGCGGCTTTTTGACGTATACCGCCTCGGCCGAAACGATATCCCCCAATACATGAGCCCGGCTGCGATACAGGCGGTTGGCCGCTGCATTCGTAGTACGGTTTTCATAACCAGTCTGGCCACGGAGGAAATTCACCAGGTTTGCCCCCTGGGCATTGGTTTTCTGGGTTGCATCCAAGCAATCGGTGCCAGTGGTACACCATTGAGATAGGGAACTGATGTTAGCCGTTTGAAAATAAGCCTGTTCCGCTGTTGTCAGATTAGTCCAAAGAAAGGATTTAAACTTATTGGCGGCAGCAGAACTAAAGGTATAAATCGTCCGCGTATCGGAAACTGCCCCTACCTTGGCATCCAACAAGCCCTGGGCCCGCCAGTCGATGGCGGTGGAAATGGCGCCGGTATTGAGGTCCATCTGCTGGCGAATCAATTCACCGGTCCAATCGAGAGTGGTGAAGGTGGAACTGAAGACAAAGTTGTCACCGGAGGTCACATTGGGGTTGCTGGTGGTGGCGGCAGCGGAAGATCCGGTACGGGCATTCACCCCCGCCAGGGCGTTCTTCAAGCCGGAAGCCAGGGAGGTAGGATCGGTAGCGGTGAAATAGGTCCCTCGTCCGTTCACCGCCGCGTGCCACATATCGTCAATGTTCTCCACCTTGTCGGAGCCGGGAACCGGCCACTTGCAGGTGGCGCCGCCAGATAGCCAACTACAACCCGTATCACCGTTCTTGACCTTAAGATAGTCTCCGCTGGTGTCGGTTTTATAGGTGGGAGAATAGGCCATTTTTCCCTGGTTGCCCAAGCCAAGGGTGAAGGTGGTCATATGCTGCTTGGCAGCCGTATCTTCGCCACCGGGTGGGACATTATCCTCGCACACGTCCACACTGCCCCCCAATGCCCCCGTACAGTTTCCCAGCGCAGTGGTACGCAAGTCGGTGGTGTAATAATAATAAGCCACATCCGCCAGTGTATCGCTGGCGGATGTGCCGCCTCCATCGTAGAAAGGCCGCGGCACAGTGGTGAGGTCATTGTCCACGTTGCCAATATCCGTCGAACCGTCCAAACGGTAGCCGGCCGCCCCGTTCCAATAGCCATCGGTGGAAAGAATGGCGAAATTCTGCTGGCAGGAATACTGCACCGGATCGGTTCCCGTCTTGCCGGCGAAAATGCGGCCGGCCTTGGACAGTGCGGCCCGCAGGGGCGTCCCTCCCGTGGGCTGCACGGCGTAGAAAGTTGAATACCAACTGGCCTTCTGGGTAGCATCGTAAGTGCCGATATCGAGAAACTCCGTACCCGTCGTCGTCCGCGACGTATTGATAGTCATGAATCCCACCCGATAACGGTTGTCGATAGAAGCGAACGCCCGCCCCGCCGCCGTCTTCATCATCTGCATGCGGCTACGGTAATAGCTATACCAGTTGGCGAAATTCTGCCGTTCGTCCGTCCCGCCGGGCCCGGACGTCGCGCTAACGGTCACCTTGGTGAAGACGTTCTTCCCCGGGGTACTGCCAAAGTCGCTGTTGCACTCCTTATAGAAGGTGGAGTTGGTATTGCTGTAATTCTTGACCGCCTGGCTGCCGCTGTAGGCATAGTAGTAGGCTGCCGTTGCCCACGTACCGTCACCAGGCTGGAAGGAAGTGCTCAAGTTCAACGTCCCATCGCTTGTTTTGAAGCCATCCTTCCAGGCAGCGGTAAAACTGGAATTGGAATAGCTGGCCCCGGTGGAATCCACCGGCGGCTGATAAGTGATGTTGGGGTTGTAATAAACACCGTTGCACTGGCTACTGACATAGCCGTACTTCCAGGCAAAATTACTCGCCTGGTCAGGCAGATAAGTCCAGTCCATACTGCC
>JAGUYQ010000011.1 GCA_020061285.1 Betaproteobacteria bacterium | reverse complement strand
CGGCGACGAACAGCTTGTCCGACACCAGCTTGGTGGCCCCGTAAAGATTGATGGGGTTGGCCGCCTTGTCGGTGGACAAGGCGATGACTCGCTCCACCTTGTTCTCGATGGCGGCATGGATCACGTTTTCCGCGCCGCTGATATTGGTCTTGATGCACTCGGTGGGGTTGTATTCCGCCGCCGGGACTTGCTTCAGAGCCGCGGCATGAACCACGAAGTCGATTCCCCGCATGGCCTGTAGAAGACGCTCGCGGTCCCGCACGTCCCCGAGAAAAAAGCGCATCACGGGCGACGTGAATTCCTGCGCCATTTCGAACTGCTTGAGCTCGTCCCGGGAAAACACCACTACCCGCCGGGGGGAATAGCGCGCCAAAAGGGTGGAGATGAATTTCTTGCCGAAGGAGCCCGTGCCCCCGGTAACCAATACGGATTTGTCGTTAAACATAGGGGCCTCAGGAGGATTGTTGTTCTTCTTCACGCACGCTCAGCATGACGTCGTGGAGGACACCGGCCATGTGCTCCATCACATCCTTCCAATTGCCTGCTTTCTGCTGCCGGAACAGGCGCATGCTGGGATACCAGGGAGATTCGTCCCGCTCCAGCAGCCAGGGCCAATGGGGCGAGGACTTCAACAGCCCCCATACCGGCCGCCCCAAGGCGCCGGCGAGATGCAGCACGGCCGTATCGACGGAAATCACCAAATCCAGTTGCTCGATCAAGGCGGCGGTATCGGTGAAGTCGGCCAGCTTGCCGGAAAAATCCTTCAAGCCAAGCTTCTCGGCGCTTTCCCGCTCCTCTTCCGAAAAAGGATTGGCCTGGAGACTGATCCACGTCACCTGGGGAATGTCCGCCAAGGCCTCGAACAACTTGAGGGGAATTGACCGCCCCTTGTCCTGGGTATTGTCCGGATTTCCCGCCCAACGAAGCCCGATGCAGATGGTGTCGCGATAGTTTGACAGGGCGTCCCGCCACGACACGATCTTGGAAAAGGGCGTGGTGATATAGGGCACATTGGCCGGCACCTTGCCCAAATGGACTTCGAACAGGAAAGGCAGGCTCATCAGGGAAACATGGGCGGAATGGGGCGGCAATTCCTCGTCCCGCCCATAGGTCATGGATACGCCCTCCACACCCTGCAAAAGGTTTTCCAACTCGGGGGGGCATTGCACGATCACCCGCATCCCCTGGGCGGCGATGAAGGGAATAAAGCGAATGAACTGAATCGCGTCCCCAATGCCTTGTTCCATGTAAACCAGCAGGGTTCCCTGGGGGTCCGTGGTGCCATCCCACAAGGGACTGTCGAAGGACGGCGGCGGCGAGACCTGGTTGCGCCATTCGTACTCCTTGAATCCCTCCAACATTTGACCGGAGAGGAGCAAGGCAATGGCGAGGTTCAAATGCGCCTCGGCGAAATCGGGCTTGAGTTCGATGGCTTGCCGCAAGGCGGCAATCGCCTCGTCGAGGCGGTTGAGCTCCTTGAAGGCGATGCCCAGGTTGAAATAAGCCAGCGCAAATCCCGCATCCAATTGGGTGGCGCTAACAAAGTAAGCGAGGGCCTGGCGGTAATCCTCCTCCGTCAGGTAGCTCATGCCCAGATTGTTATAGGCCATGGCAAAGGAGGGATTCAGCTTTATGGCCCGACTCAAGGCCTCGCGGGAATTCGCGGTATCCCCCACCAAACGGTATACCTCTCCCAGGGAATTCAGAATCTCGGGAGTGTCCGGAGCATTCTGCGCGGCCCTGACAAGATACGCCAAGGCCTTGCTGAACAAGCCCCGACGCCACTCCACCAAACCCAGGCCATGCAAGGCGTCAACCCCGTCGGGGGACTCCGCCAGCGCTTGCTGGTAACTTGCCTCGGCTTGATCCAACAAGCCATTTTGGAAAAATTCGTTTCCTTTGGTCACATGGGATTGGAAATCCATTTATTCTCTTTTCTCCAACGGGATGTGCGATACGGTTTACCCGCAAGCCAAGCAGGCCGGCAGATTACATGTTTATTGTTTTCGACAGAATTTTGCCACTCTTGAGCCCGGCGGGATGCCGGTTTTTCGATCCCCCTGTTTTACATACAGGCAATAAAAGTCGCCAAGCCTCGCCTTTTTTGACAGCATCACACAATTGATGCACCCACTCAAGCTGGAAAATGAACTAGAAAGCCATGGAATTGAATATCGAAACGCTTCTAACCCAAGCACGTGAAGCTATACAGTCCAACCATTTGCAAGAGGCCGGGGACATCTGCCGCGCAGCGCTTGCCATGGCGCCCGACCATCCCGGCACGCTACACATGGCCGGGCTCGCCCTGGCCCTCCAGCACGAGCCTCGCCAAGCCCTCCCCTATCTGCAACGGGCCGCGCAGCTTCAGCCAAGCACCCCGGAATTCCTTTTCGATTTGGCGCATTTGCTGCGTGACATGGATGAACTCGAAGAAGCGGCGTCGCACTACCGAAGAACGATGAAACTCGCCCCGGCGTGGGCCGCCCCCTGGATCAACTTGGGAAGCGTCCTGATCGATCAAGGCAAGCCGGAAGAAGCCATCGACCTCCTCCAGCGCGGCATAAAAATCTTCCCTGGCGACGCGGACCTGGCCAACGCCCTAGGCAATGCGCTGGGCAGAAAGGGATACCACCAGGAAGCACTGACAGCCTATCGCCAAGCGGCCCTCCATGCCCCAGCCAGGGTCGATATTCTGCACAACCAAGCCTACACGCTACACACATTGGGCAACCATGCCGGCGCCTTGGCGCTAGTGACGGAAGGGCTACGTTTGTCCCCAGGAGACGTCAGCCTCAAGATGCTCGCGGGCAGCATCTTGCAGCAATACCGGCCACAACACCCCACCCCGGACCTGTCCAATCTCCTGTCCACCGCGCTGGCGGAAGGATGGGCGGAAACGGCCGCGCTGTCCTCGACGGGGTGGCACCTGCTCGAACTCGACCCCGAGTTCAGCAGGGCCGCGACAGACCCCGGCCAATGGGCCGAGGGCGGGGAATTCCTGCCCAGTCATCCCCTCTTGCTGTCGCTGCTTCGGAATGGATTGGTTAACCATCCCCATTGGGAAATTCGCCTCACCCAATTGAGAAAAGCGCTGCTCGACGACGCATCAGCTTCCCGGCCGCTCTCGCCCGATCGCTTCGAACTCGCCGAGGCCCTGGCGGAACAGTGCTTCCATAACGAATATCTGTTCGCCCAAACAGAGGATGAGGAGAACAAGATCGGGACACTGGCGCAGCGCATTTCGGACGGGGCATTGCCGGAAGAGGCGCTTCAAGCGGCCATTGCCGCCTATGCCGCTTATCGGCCGCTCAATACGCTCCCCGCCGCGACCTTATTGGGCGAATCGCTTCTCACCCCTCTCGCCCCCTTATTCCAGCAGCAGGTTTTCGAGCCGCAGGAAGAAGCCAGGATAGCCGCCAGCCTAAGCAGCCTGACGCCGATAGACCCTGGCCTTTCCCACCAAGTTCGCCAGCAATACGAGGAAAACCCCTACCCGCGCTGGAAGACGGTCCCGCTTCTCAGGCCCGTCGGCTCCCCCAACCGGACCTTGGCGGCGCTTTTCCCCGGCCACACCCCCTTCTCCCTGCCCGAGTCCCCGAAAATCCTGATCGCCGGTACCGGCACCGGCCTCAACGCCATATTGACCGCACGGCGCTTTCCCAAAGCCGATATCCTGGCCATCGACCTCAGCCGGGCCAGCCTCGCCTATGCCGCCCGAAAAGCCAAGGAGTTGGGACATGCCAATATCCGCTTTGCCCAAGCGGACATCCTCAACCTAAACGCTTGCCCGGAGCGCTTCCACATCATCGAATCGGTAGGCGTGCTGCACCATATGGACGACACCCTCGGCGCCTGGCGCATCCTCTCCGAACTCCTGGTGCAGGGGGGCGTGATGAAAATCGGTCTGTATAGCCGATTGGGACGCTCCGACCTGAAGCCTTTACAGGAAAGAATTCACAACCAGCGCCTTTCCGGCACGCCAAGGGAAATTCGCGCCATGCGCGCCCAAGCCCTTGCCAGCGATGCGCCGCCACACTGGGCGGCGGTAACGGCAAGGCATGATTTCTACACCCTCAGCACCTGTCGTGATCTTTTGTTCCACGTCCACGAACGGGAATTCGATCTAGGCGATATCGCGCGCATGGTTGAAGCCTTGAAACTTCAATTCCTCGGCTTCGAACTCAGCGACCCCACGGCGCTGCGAAGTTATCAAGAGGCCCATCCAAACGACCCCGGCAGGAGTGACTTGAAGCTGTGGCACCATTGGGAGCAAACCCATCCGGCGCAATTCTCGGGGATGTACCAATTTTGGGTGCGGCGTCAGGAACAACATCCTGAACAATGAGCCCCCCTGCCGGGGCTACCATCCGCCGCCAGCCACGACCTTCAAAACCACGGCCTCGCTAGCCTAGCCATAGTGGGCTGAGACAGCCCCCAGCACGGACCCCATGCCCTCCACTTCCATCCCGTAGTACAAGGGCAAACGCAGTAAGCGACCGGCCACGGAATCCGTTACCGCCAGTTCGCCATGGCACCGTGCAAAGCGCTGGCCCGCCGGAGAGGAGTGGAGGGGCACATAATGGAATACCGCATTCACCCCCTTTTGGTTGAGCGTGCGCAACAATGCGTTCCGTTCGTCCTCGGAACGTGCCAGCAAATAGAAGATATGGCCGTTGACGTGGCAATGCGCAGGGGGTTGCGGAAGGGAAAACGCCCCTTGCTTTTCCAGGGGCGCGAGAGCCGAATGGTATTGGCGCCACAAATCCATCCGCTTGCCGGTAATCTCTTCCGCCCTTTCCAACTGCCCCCATAGGAAGGCGGCGACGATTTCGCTGGCCACGAAGGACGAACCGACATCCACCCAGGTGTATTTATCGGTTTGACCGGCGAGGAATTGGTGGCGGTTGGTGCCCTTCTGGCGGATGACCTCGGCCCGTTCAACCAATTCGGGTCGGTTGACCACCAGGGCTCCCCCCTCACCGGATATCACGTTCTTGGTTTCGTGGAAGCTGAAGCAGGCCAAGTCGCCGAAACTGCCCAAGGGCTTGCCCCGATAGCTGGCGCCAAGGGCGTGGGCGGCATCTTCGACCAGCGCCAAGCCGTGCCGGTCGGCGATATCCCGCAGAGCTTCCATTTCGCAGCCGCAGCCGCCGTAATGCACCGCCACGATGGCGCGGGTGCGGGGAGTAATGGCCGCCTCCACCAAGCCCTCATCCAGGTTGAGGGTATCCTCGCGGATATCGACGAACACCGGGACAGCACCGCGCAACACAAAAGCCGTGGCGGTGGAAACGAAGGTGAAGGAGGGCATGATGACCTCGTCCCCCGGCCCGATATCCAGCAGCAACGCGGCCAGCTCCAGGGCGTCGGTGCAGGAAGGCGTCAGCAGGGCCTTCGACGCCCCCGTGTGCTGCTCCAGCCACCGCTCGCAGCGGGCGGAAAAAGGGCCGTCCCCCGACAAGTGGCCGTCCATCACCGCCTGGGCGATGTAATACAACTCCTTACCCGCGATAAAGGGCTTGCCGAAAGGGATATTTTTCTTGTCCATCATGCCGCTTGAAGAGCCGCCAGAAAAATTAAAGATTGCGAAGATATTTGAAGCGAATGTCTATAAACGTTTTTCTCCAGCCACTCAAATCCTCGAGCGACATGGCATAGGGCTTGATGACACTCCCATCCTGATGGGCCCGAACCGGCGTCAGCCAGAGCTTGGAGACATCCATGTCCTCGATGAAGAGCCTGTCCCTGACGCATTGATCGAATACGGGTGTACCCGGAAATGGGATGAGTGTACCCACCCAGTTTCTGTCCAGTTTGAGGACATTGATCATATCGAGCGTTTCCTGAAGCGTTTCATTGGTGTCCTCAGGAAACCCCATAATCCAATTGCCCGCCAAGCTTACACGGTGCCGGCGCAGGTCTTCGACTACTTTAAAAATCGTATCGCGATCAAGATGCTTCTTGATGATTGTATTACGGATATAGTCTGAACCATGTTCCGGGGCCAAGAGCGCCGAAGTCATCCCGGCCGCCACCATGGCATCAATCACTTCCCGACGAAGGCTATTCATTCCGAGCCCGCCGGAAGTCGTAAACTGTATATCCAGGTTTCTTCTGATTATTTCATTGCAGATTCCCAGTATATGATTGTTATCGACAGTCAGATTATCGTCCATAAACGTAAACATGCGCTGCCCACGTTCATCGACAAGATATTGCAGTTCATCGACAAATCTTACGGGACTGCGGCGCCGAAGCTTTCTTCCCTGCACGATATACATATCGCAGAAAGTGCATTTGTAGGGGCATCCCCGTTCTGAAATGACCGGGACCACGGTTTTGAG
This sequence comes from Betaproteobacteria bacterium, assembly GCA_020061285.1. The sequence continues at coordinate 10,103 of JAGUYQ010000011.1, read as the reverse complement.
TTCATGGCCCTTGAAATTGGAATAATTGCTCAAATCCATTTCATAGTCGGCGAAATCAACCATGTCCCAGGCCTGCATGGGCATGTTGGCGTAATCGATCCATTCCCGATCCATATTGATTTGGACCTTGCCGCCCGTATCCCTGTAGGCAAACGACTTTATGTCGGAAAGGTCGCCCATGGGGGGATTGGCCAATCGGTCGGCGATTTCCACGATTTGTCTTTCGCCCTCGCCGAGGGCGATGTAATCGAATTCCGGGCAGTTGCCCAGGATTTCCGAAGGAAAGGTGGTGGCGTGAATACCGCCCGTAATGATCTTTAGATTCGGCGAAACCGACTTGATTGCTTTGGCATAGCGCCAGGCCGTGCTCATGAAGCCGGAAAACAGGAAAGAGATGCCAACCAATCCCGGATTTTCCGTGCGTATTGCGTCCAAGATTTTATCTAGGCAATACCGGTTCGGATCGGGTTGATCATGGGTCTTTCTGCTATTGAGATCCAGCAGAATCGGAACATGACCCGCCTCCCTTAGCGCCGAGGCCAAACAAAGCAGCGCGCCAGAAGGCAGGAAATCGTTTCTCTTTTCCCTGGGGTCATCGAGATAAGGGGCAATCAAAAGAATTTTCATGACCTAGGGCCGCCCCGGACCAGACATCGATGCGCTAATCAGTTTGTGAATGCACGCTGTTTTATCTTCCATTTCGGCTGACGAACCGTACCTGAGAAAAAAAATGCCCAAGCGCTCGTTCAGGTAATTATCGACACGATGGCCCGGTTGAACGACGACAAGGCGATCAACAATGTTGGCTTCGATTTCCGGCGCGACCTGCGTCCCTTGGAAAATGCCCTCACGGTCCGCCATCAGGCAGTATCGGCTGAAATAAACCGCATCGGGCTTGCGCGGTGTGGGAAGGCTTAGAGGGCGGCCGAGAAAGGGGCGCACGGCGAGCTCGGCTGGGTTGATGCCAGTCGTGTGTTCAACGGGGACGGCATAGAAATCGCCCGGAGGGCGGCGCGTGAATTCAATGATCCTGAAATCACTCGGCGTGGCAAGGAACTGGCCATGCAGTATGCCATCCACAAGATTCAAGGTTTTCGCCAGATGCTCCGTTTCACGCCGGACCGCCGCGAGCACCATGGGGCTCACGGTGGCCGGGGTCGTGGAGGTGGAAACCGTATAGGGATTAAGAAATGAAAACTCATTGTCACAAAATTCAAAAATGACTTTGTGGTCTCTAATAATGGTCGAGTAACTATGAAGGGTTCCGCTAAAGAACTCCTCAACAACGATGCGCTTTGCGCGGGAGGAATCAAAGGCGTTACGAACCGCGGCCGGGAATCCCGAGAGATTGTCGATCCGGCTAACTCCCTTGCCGCCAGTGAGATCGATGGGCTTGACGATGAGCGGAAAGCAGAGTCCCGTGATGTCGGCCGACGCAATCTCCGGCGTCTTGAAATGTTTTGCTTTTGGGGCGGTCAGTCCGATTTGGCTTCCAAGCTCCCGGAATCGGTCCTTGTGGTGCAGCATCAGGGTGGTGTCATAGCTGTCGTAGCCGGGCAAGCCCAAATGCTCGGCTACGTAGGCACTGCTGATCATGGAAAAATCGTTGGCACTTGGGCAGATGGCATCGATTCCGAGTTTTTCGGCCAGTACGAGCATGGCCTCGGGATCGGAAAAGTCAGCCAGGGCCACAGCGTCCGCGTAGCCATGCCCGAAATCCATCGCGCGGTTTCCGCTGGTAATGACGGCGTGACCAAGAGACTGTATGGCCTTTATGAATGGAATGTCACTATGGCTGCCGCCGGCGACCAGCACGGTCTTTCTCATGGGCTCCCCTCTCCCGAGAGCCTGATCCAGGTGGTCTTGAGCGTTGAGTAATCATCGAAGGCAAACAATGACTTGTCCTTGCCAAGGCCGGACTCCTTGATTCCCCCGAAAGGGGCGGTCATGTCGTCCTCGCCGTAGCTATTGACATGCACAATGCCGGCCTCCAGTGCCCGAGAGGCGAGCAACGCTTCGTCCAGGCTAGCTGTCCAGATCGCGGCAGCGAGACCAAACCGTGAGTCGTTGGCCAAGTCGATGGCTTGCGGCAAGGTATCGAAAGCCGTGCCAACGAGAACCGGTCCGAATATTTCATCCCGAGCCAGCGGATGATCCGGCGGAACATCGGTAAACACGGTTGGCGCCACATAGTAACCACCGCTACGAGCGATTGAAGGCGGCAACACGGGGCCACGCATGGCCAGGCCACTTTGCATGCCTGCATGAATGTAATTTTGGATGCGCTCGTACTGCGCTTTGCTCACCACCGAGCCGACCTTGCTGTCCAGGGCAAAGGGGTCGCTTGGCGTATAGCTTTCCAGTTCACGTTCCAGGAAGTCGAGAAAAACATCGCGGATTGACCGCTGGAGGAAAAGCCTGGAAGGGGCGGAGCAAATTTGTCCTTGATTGTAAAACATGTTTTTAGCCAGGGTGCGCGCCGCGGTCTGTAGCTGATCGCACTTTTCCGAGACGATGAAAGCGCTCTTGCCACCGCATTCGAGGCCGACCTTCTTCATATTCGACTCGCCGGCATAACGGAGAATCGCCTTGCCGACTTCGGAGGACCCGGTGAAGAAAATGCCACGGACATCGTGATGCAGCGCAAGGGCCTTGCCCGCCTCTTCGCCAAGCCCGGTAACGACGTTCAATACGCCATCGGGCAACCCCGCCTGCTTCGCGAGCGCCGCCAATCGAAGGACGGAGAACGAAGATTGTTCCGCAGGCTTGAATACAACGGAATTCCCCATCAGCAAGGCGGGGGTGATCTTCCATAGGGCGATGACCAGCGGGTCGTTCCACGGGCTGATGATGCCGACTACACCGAGGGGCTCGTGGGTGATGAAGGAAAGACTCGATGTCGAGGTACTGATGCAGTGTTCATAGAGCTTGTCGATGCTTTCAGCAAACCAGCGCAGCGCATTGATCGCCTTGGGAATGGAGTCCTGGATGAAATTCATGTAAGGACGGCCCGTTTCCAGGGTATCCAGGTAAGCGAGAGTCTCGATGTCCCGCTCCATGAGGCGGGCCAGTTCGAACATCACCTCCTTCTTTTCCGAGGCGCTTCTTTTCCGCCAGCAGCCATTCCGGAATGACCGGGAAGCATGCAGCACAGCCATATCGACAACGCTGGCGTCGCATGCGTAGATCGGGGTGATTGCGCTGCCATCGGCCGGGCAGAATTTGTCCAATAAACGGGCGTTGGAGGGGCGGATGTGCTCGCCGTTAATGAATGGCCTGTTTTCGATTGGAAGCGACGCAAATCTGTCGCGAATGCCGGCTTTTTCCATGCTGCAACGATCTCCACAACTCGATGGCGGGTTGGCAATCAATGTGCCGCAGCCCGTTGGTCAAATGAAGAAGTCGTAATCGTCAACGGTATCGTGGAATCCCTCTTTGATCGCTTGCTCGATAGCGAGATTCGATTCGTGACGAATGCAATGCATCGGGCAATCAACGGAAGGATTGAGCCGACGCATGACTTCCTCCCGCCGAGCGCCATGCCACATATCCGAAAACGACATATTGGCAATATCGCCCACCCTCTTGTCTGCAACGCCTCGAAAATACGGGCAAACATAAACACCCGACGGGGTAACCAAAGTACGTAGTTGTGACACGGCGCAACGGGCATAATCCTTGGGCTCCAGGTTAGACATGCCGCGCAGGGTGGCGCGCAGCTTGACCGCTTCAACCACCCGAAAACTCTCTGTCTCCAGACCTTTTGCCAGTGCGATCTGCTCTTCCACGATATCGGCTATTGCCTCTTTTTGAAGCACCGAAAAGTGGTTCACGTCATACATGGGTTTGACCTCGAAGTAGTCGCACCCGATATCCCGAGCAATTTGCGCCGCCCTGAAAATCTCTCCGGCATTGCTCTTGATATGTGTAAGGGCTTTGACATTGCCCGCGACCGGCACGCCCTTGAAACCGTGATCCCCCTCGGAGTACACCATGAAGGAATAGCCCAGCTTGCCCTGCTTCACCTTCGCATAGACGCGCATGTTGTCGAGAGTCGCATCAAAGAGGGATTTCCCCTGGCGAGACGGGCGGAGCTTGTTGAAGGTTTCCGCCGTCCCGGCATCCATGGACACGCGAACCCATTTGGCGTGCCGTGCGATCACGTCGAGGTGCTTCTTGATATACAGGCCATTGGTCGTAATGCCCACGTGAACCCCCGCCTCCCCCAGCGTGCGGATGACCCATTCGATGGCCGGGTGCATCAGCGGCTCTCCGCCGCCGATCAGGATCACGGCCCGGACCTTTGCCTCGATCAATTCCTCCACCAGCGTCTTGATGCGCGGAACGCTGATTTCCCCCTGGTTCAGGAGCGCGCCGCTGATGCACTCGGGGCAGGAAAGGTTGCAACGGGTGGTGGGATCCAGCTCCACCACGAAAGGCGCGACACTGGAGCCTTGCCAGTCCACGGCACGGATGAATTGCTGAACGGTTTCCTGATTCAGCTTCTCTTTGATATCAATCGAGTTGGCCTTCCGGTCCGCCACGTCGGGGGCAATCGTTGCCGGCATCCCATCCATTACCTGGCTCACGGGACAGGCGACAAGCTCTCCGCCGTATTCAAGCATGGTCATGCAAGAGTTCATTTGCCGTGGGTCCTATTCTGCCCTGCGAATAAAAAATGGGCGTCACGGGTACGCCGGAATACTGCCTCAGCCATGCGGGCAGCCTCCTCCATGGTGTTCATATAGCTTGCCACCTCGGCCTCAAAACGTGCATTGATCTCCTTGGAACTCATAACGGCATGTTCGCGGAATTCTTGATCATTGGCCAAACGGACCGCCTCATTCCGGTATGCCTCCAGGCCGTCCAGCATATCCTCGTCCGGCACCACCTGTACCAACCCGCTCTGGCGCGCCGCCACGACGGGGATGCCCTCGGCGAAGCACTGGCGCACCGTGCCGCCGTTGCGGGGCGCGGGAGGATGGAGAAAGGCATCCGCCAGGCGCAGCACCGCGCGCAAATCCGGTTGAAACGTGGAAAAAACCAAGCGTGTGCCGCGCCAGCGCTCCAAGCGCGGCTCCCGCCAGGGAAACTCCTCCTCCGTCGAGCCCACCACCAAAATACGGGCATGGTCGGCCTGTTCAAGTATTTCCGCCAAAATCCGCTGATATTCTGGCGTAAAGGCGGCGCCCATTATCAGGCCGGAAGTCAGATAAACGAAATCGTCCTCGCCCAAGCCAAACTCGGCCCGGTTGCGCACAGAGGAGGGCAAGGGGAAGACAAACGGAAACGGGCGCTCATAGGGCAGCAATTCCGCTGTGGGCGGCAAAGCCTGACAAAAGCTCTCCAGGATGACTGGGTCTTCGGAAATAACATGGTACAAGTGCCCGTAACAGAAAGGTATCCGCGAATTCATCGGCACCACCACCGTTGGCCAGCTCGCCGCCAGCAGGTCGGAATAGGGATTGAGTTCAGTGCCCGCCGTAAAAATAACCGACGGTGAAAAATCCATGAGGAAGCGTCCGATCTCCTCGAAACGCTCGCGAAAATTCGCCGCCGCTGGGGAAAACGTCATTATCTCTCGCCCGGCATAGACATAACCCGAACGCCCCGGCGGGAGCTTCACAACACCGCTCACCTTGGCAAGCGATTGGTTATAAAGGGAGTAATCGCAGTCAACCAGCACTGCCTCCCAACCCAGGACTTCCACAAAACGAATGAGCAACCCCAACATCAGCACCGTGGGGCCGAAATGCTCGTTGATAAAGCCGGGAATAACCACAGCCAAACGTTTGCCTGGCGACCGGGCAGGCGTGGGAAGTTGTGCGCCGCTTGCCAGAAAAGCCTCTTGGATACCTCTGAAGTAGCTTTCCCGAAAACAGGCCTCGTTCCCTTTGCCAAACCCCTTCTGTTGCAACGCATCAACGAGGAGATAATACATGGCGCGAAAATAGTCCAGACGGACATCCGGAGTCGGCCATGCCCCGCCAGCAAGCCCGAGAGAGGCTACGCACTGCGCCTCCGCCCCAGCCCAATCCCCTTTCTCCAATAAGGAACGCGCCGTCAGCAAAGCCACAACGGCTGGCGTAAAACCCGTAGGCAAACTCTCCAGAATAGATTCGGCTTGCCCCTGCGCCACCATGAAGCGTATGTAATCTTCAAGCAAATCGTCACGGGGGCCAAAACGCTGCATCAGGGAAAGATAATGGGACGCTGCCGCCCCAGGCCGGTCCAGCCTTTCCAGGACAAACCCAAGATGGCGTGCTGCACTGAGATGCCCTGGATTTCGCTCCAGGGTTTTAAGGAAGGCCTCTCCCGCCGCCCCCCACATTTTCAACTCTATTAGAACAACGCCCAGATTGTTCCAGGTATCGGCACTATTAGGATTAAGCGCCAACGCGCGCCGAAAACAACCTGCAGCGTCGTCGTGACGCCTGCCCTGGAAGTACAGCACTCCCTTTAATTCATACCCGTCGGCGCAATTCGGGAAAGCACGCACCATCTCGTCGGCAACCGCCTCGGCTTCCTCCGATCGACCGGCACGATAGGCCTCCAATGCTACGGCAAGTAGCTGCGATGGCTCCACTGGTCTCCCCGTTATAAATTTTGACCATTATCCCCCAGCCCGTCAGGGCAGGTCCACGCCCATTCCGGGAAATTTCCGCTCTCAACCGAGATCAGCCCCTAGATTGGAATGGCTCAGTGTAGGATCAGACGATACAATGGGATACCAAGAGACCCACGGATATCCGGCAACGTGTCCGAGAGGAGTTTCGCGACCTAACCGGAAGAGGATTTGCATACTTTCATGCTTACAGCCGTTTTGCGCAAACCCCTGTGAGCGTGTTGCCCCATTTCTGATGCCCGCCACGAACAAGCCCTGAACCGTTATGACCCCGCAAGAGCAAGCCAACGATCTATTTAATCGCGCATTGGGGCATTTCCACCAACAGCGTTTCTATGAAGCCAATGCGCTAATGGAACCACTACTGTCCCTGGCACCGAATTCCCCTCCAGCCCTCAACCTCAAGGCCGTCCTGGTTCGCGAGCTCGGCAACGCTAAAAGCGCACTTCCCTACGCCGTCCAAGCTGTAACGCTATCTCCCCAAGACCCGTTTTATTGCTGCAACCTTGGACAGATACTTGCCGACTTGAACCACCATGAGGAAGCCATTTCAGCCTTTGAAATTGGGTTCAAATTTTTTCTGGCCCGCACGGGTCACCACCTCAGCGCCAAGACCGTGTTGTTAGATCTGGCGCACATCGCCATTGGCGCCCCTCATGCCTTGACTGAATCCTCCGTCTATCTCGAACGGTATATGCAGTTGCTACATTTCCGTCCACAAGCCTCTTCCTTACGGCTCAAACTGATTGAGGACCTCAAGAATAAAGATTTCGTCGACAACAGTCCCGACGAAGCGACCGCCCAGGACACGCTCCGCCTTCTGTTAGACATAATCGGCTTATTCTTCAACACTCCCGCAGCGGACAATCAGGCGGCAGTGGAAACACTAGCCCTTCCCTGGCTCCGCCAATCCCTAGAACGCGATTGGTTCGATCTCGCTCTCTGGCTTGAGCGGGAGCTGGATTTGCGCTACGTTCATCAGATCAAAACCGAGGAGCACCACAGACGCCATTATCAGACCGTTGCCCCACTCATGAACCAAGCCGGCCGGCGGCTGCGTGCCGATCTACCTGCCTTGCCCTCCCCTTCGACCGTGAACGCCTCCAATCTGGCGTTTCTAACCCATGTCCTGCATCCTTACGATGCGAATCGGGTAATACTGGATACCTTACGTGGAATGGGCGTAGACGCTAAAAATGCTACGGTGTTTGTGCTGGACGACGTGGAACCATCAGCCTATCAAGATTTTGTTGCCACGGGTGCACGTGTAGTCGCCTTAAGTCTTGAAAATCCCCATTTAAAGGGGAAATGGTATCAGCTACTGTTGGAGTTGCGCCGCCGCCTGGCCGACGAAAATATCGGGGTCGTACTCTGGGCCACCAATAACGCGCATATGTCCTTCGCCTTTGGCTTGCGCTTGGCACCTACTCAGATTTGGTGGTCCATGCAATTCCACGACATCGAACTGGAGGATATTGACGTCTATCTTGCCCATGATACTTTGCGGAAATTCAAACAATACGGCAACCGCATTTGGCGATGTACACATGGCGCCTTCTCTAATCTCTACAATCCCGGTCTACGTGGCCAAGCAAAAGAAATTAGGCAGAGCTTCCCAGTTGAAACCCTATTGGGCTGCATGGGGAGAGTAGAAAAGGTAAATAACATTCAATATCTTAATGCGGTCACCAATATTCTTCTCGCCCGCCCTGACACTGGTTTCCTGTGGAGCGGCCAATCCCAATTACCTAGCGTTCAGGAGCATTTTAAAAAAGCCGGTGTGGCGGAACGATGCTTTTTTATAGGCTGGGTGAACACGGCCCTCTATGCCCAGGTTCTAGACATATGCCTGGATACCTTCCCTATCGGAGGAGGCATCACCGCATTCGAATGTATGGCCGCAACAAAGGCCGTAGTATTTTACTTAAGCCCCGAAGCACTGGAAGCAGGCGTCCCGATGTCCATTCTGCCTTTACTAAATAACGAAATCGGCACTCCGAAACAACAGGAAATGGCAAAAGCAATTCTCACTGGAAAGAACGGAGAAAATCTTTTTCTTTGCGCACGCAATAGCCAAGAACATACAGACATGGCCTTGCATCTCATTGACGATGACAGCTTCCGTAAGGATGTAGGCCGTGCCATGAAAAAGTTTACCGACACCTTCATGGAAGACAAAGAAGAAATGGCCCGAACCTTACTGGCCCATATTAGAGAAATCCTCTCCGAACGGAAGTCCTGCTGTGCCCCTAGATAGCTCCCAACAAACAAAACTCTTAGCCATCGAGTCATGCTTGGTGGAGCATCCTTTTCCGCCTCAATTGGTGGTAGAGAATACCAGCTATTGCAACCAGAAATGCATCCACTGCAACCATCGCAACTTGCTGCGCCCCAAACAGCATATGGAGCGGCAACTGTGGAATGCCATCGTCGAGGAAGTCGGGCGGGAATCCCCCAACACCGAGCTATGGCCCACCTTCTACGGGGAGGCCCTGATCCTTGGTAAAAATAACGAACTATGGAGCCGTCTCGATTACGCCGCCAAGGTTGGCTGCAACAATCTGGTTCTCAACTCCAACGCCATGCTACTCGACCGCTGGGACAACATCGAGCGTATCCTGGAGTCCCCCCTCAAGCGTTTCATCCTCTCCATCGACGGTTTCAGCACCGAGGTCTACGAAAAGGTTCGTGTGGGAGGAAAAAGGGAAAAAATTTACGCTCAAGTCGAAAACCTGCTAAACCGAAAGGCGCAAAAGGGGCAGGATTACCCGGCCATTACCTGCCAGTTTTCCGTCCTCCAAGGCACCAATGACCACGAAGTGGAAGAATACAGCCGCTACTGGAAAGAACGTGGCGCGGAGGTCAAGGTACGGCCGCAATTGGAGTGGTCCGGTGTGGTGTATGCCCCCAATATCGACCATGACTCCGATTTTCGCATCGCCTGCCCTTGGGGCAACAACACCATGGCCATCCACCAGGATGGCAAGGTAGTGACCTGCGCTGTCGATTATGAAGGGCTCTTCAGTGTTGGCACCATCGGCAATACACTTTCCGTCAAAGAGGCTTGGCAGCGCCTGGGGGCTGCCATCCGCCAGCCTCACCGCGAACACCGCTGGCATGATCTGCCCATAATTTGCCAAGGGTGTCGGGACTGGCAAACAGCCGGAGCCAGTTACGAAGAAGAAAGATTACCGGGCACCAGACCATTCTGGTTCAAGTAAATTCCGCATCCGAAAACCATGTTTTGAGTCTATGGCCCTTAACTACATAAACACTTGAGGTTTACAATTATATGCTTGATATACGAGCCGTCCCACATACCGCTTTTCTTAAAACTACCTCAGGATTCACTGCACTCATTGCAAGCACTCAGCCGTCGTACTGATATTGAACAAACCAGGGGAGATTGCCTGGAGCCAGTTTCAAGATGACTATACTTGATCTTCAAAACAAAGTCGTATTGGATTATGAGTGCGGT
>JAGUYQ010000216.1 GCA_020061285.1 Betaproteobacteria bacterium | reverse complement strand
GCCGGCCCATGTGCTTGCCTGGCGAGGCGGCGAAATCTTCGAGCGCGGCGTCGGCTTGGAGAACGGCGACCTGGCATGGGCGGAGCGGCCCGCCGCCCACCCCGCCCTGCTCGAAGCGGCGCGGGATATCGCCGCCCCCGACGGCTACGTCAGCGAAATCGGCCTGGCGGCCCCGGCCCTGGTGTGCACCCTGGGGGAGCGATTGGAGCGGGGCATGCTGCTGTTCCTCGACTACGGTTTCGGCCGTGCCGAGTATTACCACCCCCAGCGCCGGCAGGGCACCCTGATGTGCCACTACCGCCACCATGCCCACGGCGACCCCTTCTACCTGCCGGGCTTGCAGGACATCACGGTGCACGTGGATTTCAGCGCCATCGCCGAGGCGGGCACCACTGCCGGCCTCGATCTCCTGGGCTACACCAGCCAGGCCCATTTCCTGCTGAATTGCGGCCTGACCGACCGCCTGGCCGAAACTCCGCCCACCGACACGGCCGCCTACCTCCCTCTTTCCAACCAAGCCCAACACCTGCTGAGCCCGGCGGAGATGGGGGAGCTGTTCAAGGCCATCGCCCTCGGCCGGGGTATCGCACCACCCATGCTCGGTTTCCTCCGCGGCGACAAGCGCCGCTCCCTCTAGGCGCTAACGAACGCCCTGGCGCAGCAAGGGACGCGGCCCGTGCCCAGGCGGCCCCGCCGTATACGCCTTTGCCATATATGCTATACAAATAAGAGGCTAGTAATTTTATTGATTCCAGTATTTAGCATATTTAGGGCAGGGGAAATACCATGCCCCATGAAGCCAAATCCGTCACCGACATCGCCAAGGCCGCCCTCTACCGCCTCTCCGAACTGGGGCTGCCGCCCACGCCGGAAAACTACGCCCGGCACTACTACGAAATTCTCGGCAGCGAGCCTCAGGCTCCGACGGCAAAAGCAGAAGAAGAAACGGCCCCGGCCTTCGACCCCAACTTGCTCGAAGAAGTCGGCCGGATACTCGATTCCGTCACCGACCGCGCCTCCCGGCTGGCCCAGGGCCTCAACAGCCGCAATCAGGAAATGCGCGCCAGGGTGGACGATTTGCACCGGGCGGAGGAAAAGCAGGCCATGCTGAAACTCCTCGGCTCCATCCTCAACACCACCGACTCCATCCTCGCCAGCACCGAGGACACCTACGACGGCCTGCTGGTCACCCGCCAGGCCCTGGAGCAGATCAAGACCGAACTTCACGAAACCCGCCGCCTGGCCCAGGAGGACGCCCTCACCGGGATGCAGAACCGCCGCGGCATGGAGCTGGCCCTCGTCCGGGAAGTGGAACACGCCCACCGCCACGGCATGCCCCTGTCGCTGGCCATGCTGGATATCGACCACTTCAAGCGATTCAACGACCGATACGGCCACGACGCCGGGGACAAGATGCTGCTCCATCTCACCACGATCATGCGCTCGGTGCAGCGGGAATCCGACGTGCTAGTGCGCTACGGCGGCGAGGAATTCCTCCTCATCCTTCCCGACGCCGACCTCAACGGCGCCCGCTTCATGCTGGACCGGCTGCGCAACCTGGTGGCCACCACCCCCCTGAATTACGAGGGCAGGAAGATCGCCGTCACCTTCAGCGCCGGCCTCGCCCAGCTCAAGGCGGGAGAAACCGGCCTGGCCCTGACCATCCGCGCGGATAACGCGCTCTACGAGGCCAAGCGGGCGGGGCGGAATTGCATTAAAATAACGGCTGACTGACTTGCGTCCCTGGTGGCGTTCCGTTCAACCGCGGCTTTTCCGATTCCCCCATGAAACCTTCCTTCCTCGAACGCCTCAAGCAACGGGTGCTGCTTTGCGACGGCGGCACTGGCACCCTGATCCAGGCTGAAACCTGGGACCTGGAAAAAGACTTCCTCGGCCTGGAGAACTGCTCCGAAGTGCTGGTGCTCACCCGCCCCGACTTCATCGAGAAAGTGCACAGCGCCTACTTCGAGGCCGGCGCGGATTGCGTGGAAACCAACACCTTCGGCGCCAACAAGGTGGTGCTGGCCGAATTCGACCTCACCCCCCGCACACGGGAAATCAACCGCCGGGCAGCGGAAATCGCCTGCGCCTGCGCGGAAAAATTCGCCACTCCCGAGCAGCCCCGCTACGTGCTCGGTTCCGTGGGCCCCGGCACCAAGCTGGCGAGCCTCGGGCACATGAGCTACGACGAATTGGAGGATTCCTACGCCGAACAGGCGCGGGGTCTGATCGAGGGCGGCATCGACGCCTTCCTCCTGGAGACCAACCAGGACCTGCTCACCATCAAGGCGGCGGTGAACGGCTGCAAGCTCGCCCGGACCGAAATGGGCAGGGAGGACCTGCCGATTTTCGTCCAGGTGACCATCGAGACCACCGGCACCATGCTGGTGGGCAGCGACATCGCTGCCGCCGCCACCGCCATCGACGCCCTGGACGTGGACGGCATGGGGCTCAACTGTGCTACCGGCCCGTCGGAGATGTCGGAACACGTGAAATGGCTGGCGGAGCACTGGCGCCATAACATTTCCGTCATGCCCAACGCCGGCCTGCCCATGCTGGTGGACGGCAACACCGAATACCCCCTGATTCCCGCCGAGCTGGCGGACTGGCACCGCCGCTTCGTCGAGGAGGACGGCGTCAACCTCATCGGCGGCTGCTGCGGCACCACCCCGGCCCACATCGCCGCCGTGCGCAAAATGCTCGACGCCCGGGCGGACAAGGCTCCCGTGGCGCGCCAGCCCGAGTGGGAACCCTCGGTGTCCTCCCTTTACACCGCCGTCGCCCTGCGCCAGGAAAACGCGGTGTTCGCCATCGGCGAACGCTCCAACGCCAACGGCTCGAAAAAATTCCGCGAACTGCTGGCGGAAGAGAACTGGGATGCCCTGGTGGGCGTCGGCCGGGAGCAGGTGAAGGAGGGCTCCCACGCCCTCGACGTGTGCGTGGCCTACGTGGGCCGTCCCGAATCCGCCGACATGGCGGAGCTGATCTCCCGCTACCGGGGCCAGATTTCCGTGCCCCTGATGATCGACTCCACCGAGACCCCGGTGATCGAGACCGCGCTGAAACTGATCGGCGGCAAATCCATCATCAACTCCATCAACTTCGAGGACGGCGAGGAGAAGGCCGCCACCGTCCTCAAGCTGGCGAAGAAGTTCGGCGCCGCCGTGGTGGCCCTGACCATCGACGAGGAAGGCATGGCCAAGGAAGTGGACGACAAGCTCAAGATCGCCCACCGCCTCTACGAATTCGCGGTGAATAAGCACGGCCTGCCCGCCTC
>JAGUYQ010000246.1 GCA_020061285.1 Betaproteobacteria bacterium | reverse complement strand
TCGTGGGGGTGGGGCTCGCCCGCCTGGAGCTCTTCCAGGTCCTCCGCCCCGAGGGCGCCGATGCCGTAGCCCACGGCCTCGAAGTCGTTCACCAGCCGCACGGGGAAACCCAGTTCGGCGGACAGGGCCCCGCCGTCGATCAGCCACGGCAGGTTGGTCATGTCCGCCCGGTTGTCCGCCACCGGCCCGGCGATGGCGAAGCAGGCGGCGTCGGGACGCCGGGGTGCTTGGTCGAAGAATTGCCGCAACAGGCTGGAGAAGTCGGGGTGATCGCGGTTCTCGAAGCGCTGTTCGGCCAGGGGGCGCATGCCCTCCACCGTCACTTCGGCCAGCAACAACAGGGTTTTGGTGCCTCCCACATCCCCGGCCAGCACACAGGTAGGTTTCGGTTGATTCATTTTTTTCTCCTTAAACGGGAGTTCGGACGAACGGCGCGGGCTTGTGTATGGCGTAGCCCTGGGCGAAATCCACTCCCAGCTCTTCGAGCTTGTCCAGGATGGCGTCGGTCTCCACGAACTCGGCGATGGTTTGCAGGCCCATGACGTGGCCCACCCTGTTGATGGCCTCGACCATGGCGTAATCCACGCTGTCGTTCACCATGTCGCGGACGAAGGCGCCGTCGATCTTCAGGTAGTCCACGTCCAGGCTCTTGAGGTAGGCGAAGGACGACATGCCGCTGCCGAAATCGTCGAGGGCGAAGCGGCAGCCCAGGGCACGCAGCTCCCGGATGAAGCGGGTGGCGTTCTGCAGGTTGGCGATGGCGGCGGTCTCGGTGATTTCGAAGCACACCACGCAGGGGGGCACTTCGTAGAGGCGGAAATGGTCGCGGACGAATTCGAGGAAATACTCGTCCACCAGGGAAGTGCCGGATATGTTGATCGAAATGGTGTCCAGGCAGCGTTCCGGCTCGCCGACGGCGAAGGCGCGGTAGGTTTCGAAGGTGCGGCGGATCACCCAGCGGTCGAGGCTAGGCATCAGGTTGTAGCGCTCGGCGGCGGGGATAAAGGCCCCCGGCGGAATCAGCTCGCCGTCCTCCCCCTCCATACGCAGCAGGATTTCGTAATGCTCGCCCTCTTCCGCGTGCCGGCCCACCGGCTTGATGTATTGGAAGAATATGCGCAGGCGCCCCTCTTCGAATCCCTTGGTGATGCGCGCCACCCATTCCATTTCGCCGTGGAACTGGACCAGTTCCACATCGTTGTGGCGGAACACCTGGATGCGGTTGCGGCCCTTGTTCTTGGCGGTATAGCAGGCGGCATCCGCCGCCGACAGCAGGGTGGCGATATCCCGGCTGTCCTCGTCCACCGCCACCAGGCCGATGCTGGTGCCGACGGTGAAGACCTTGTCCTCCCACACGAAGCGAAAGCCCTGCACCGACTCCAGCAACCGCTCCGCCACCGCCTGGGCGCTGTCGAGGGAGCAGTCCTCCAGCAGCACGCCGAATTCGTCCCCCCCCAGGCGGGCCAATAGCATCAATTCGTGCATGGATTCCTGCAGCACCACCGTCAACTGGCGCAGCAGTTCATCCCCCGCCATGTGGCCGCAAGTGTCGTTGACCACCTTGAATTGGTCGAGGTCAATGTACAGCAGGGCATGGCGCCGGCTTTCCCCCTTGGCGGAAACCAGCAGGGTTTTCAGCCGGCTCTCGAATTCGCGCCGGTTGAGGAGGCCGGTCAGGGGGTCGTGCCCCGCCTGCCAGGAAAGCTGGCGCGCCATGGAGCGTGCCTCGGTGACGTCGTGGAACACTAGCACCGCCCCCACCGTTTCGCCGTTGTCGCCGCGGATCGGCGCCACCGAGTCCTCGATGGCGAACTCCCGCCCGTCGCGGCTTACCAGCAAGGTGTGGCTGTCCAGGCCGACGGCCCGTTCGTCGTGCTGGAGATCGTAGGCCGGATGGCGGAAGGGGGCGTGGGTAATTTCGCTGACCACCCGGAACACATCCTGCAACGCCCGCCCTTGCGCCTCCTCCAGGCTCCAGCCGGTGAGGTACTCCGCCACCGGGTTGAGGTATTCCACGTTCGCCGCGGCGTCCGCCGTGATCACCGCGTCGGCGATGGAATGGAGGGTCACCTTGGCCCGCTCCTTCTGCTGCAACAACTCGCCCTCGGCCTTGACGGTGCGGCGCGTGACCAGAACGGCGATGGCGCTGCCCAGCAGCATGGCCAACAGCCCGAAAGCACCCAGGGTGCGCAGGGCCGTGGAGAGGGAACGTTCCTCCTCCTCCAGGGCCCGCCGCTTGCCCTCCGACTGCATCCGGGCCATGCGGCTGTAGGCCTCAAGCAATTCGTTCTGCGCCGCGACATCCTCTTGCAGCAGGGTGTTTTTCGCCTCGGCCATGCGCCTCGCCTCGACCAAGCTCAACAGCCGGTGGTGAAAAGCCTCGTTGACCCGCACGAAGCCCAAGGCCCGTTCAAACTCTCCCCGCTCGGTGGGAGAAAGGGGCAAGTCCAGAAAGGCATTGCGGTAGCCGATGAACTCCCCCGCCGTTTCCTGGAAGCGCAGGAGGGTCGCGTCTTGCTCGAAGGGATCCTGGACGTCCACCAGGCGGTGCATCAGCACGATGCGCTCGAGCAGGATGGTGCGCATTTGGCCGATCAATTCGCTCTTGGCGATATTGCCCGCCACCTGCTGCTCGGTGCGCTCGTGAATCGACGTCACGTAGGAGACGCCCCCCACCACCCCGGCCACGGCCAGCAGCAAAACCAGGCCGAAGCCCAGGGAGAGAAAGTGCGTGGTGCGGGTCATCATCATGGCCGTGATCCGGTCAACCCGCCGGCTGTTCCTCCTCGACCGGCAGGATGTCCAGGGCTTCCGGCGCGGCGGGCGCCAGTTCGACGTTCTCGATCTGGGCGAAATGGCGGCTGATCTTCTGGCTGGTGATGTGGACGTCCTCCGCGTCCTGGTGGGCTTGGCGGATGTGGTCGGCGAGCTTCTTCATGCGCAGGTCGAAGCGGGAGAACTCGCGGCCCAGCTTGGACAGGGCGTCCTTGATGATGTGCACCTGCTTGCGGGTTTCCACGTCCTTGATCACCGCCCGGGCGGTGTTGAGCACCGCCATCATGGTGGTGGGGGAAACGATCCAGACCCGCCGCTGCATGGCGTATTCCACCACCTCGGGGTGATAGGCGTGGATTTCGGCGAACACCGCCTCGGCGGGGACGAACATCATGGCGCCGTCGCTGGTTTCGTTGGCGATGATGTACTTGTCGGCGATGGCGTCCACGTGCTTTTTCACGTCCGCCTTGAACTGGCGCTGGGCCTGCACCCGTTCCGCCTCGCCGACATCGGCGGCGAACATGCGATGGTAGTTTTCCAGGGGAAACTTGGCGTCCACCGCCACGGTGCCGGTGGGCTCCGGCAGGAAGAGGGCGCAATCCACCCGGCTGCCGTTGCTGAAGGTGTACTGCAACGCATAGGCCTGCTGGGGCAGGGTGTTGCGCACCAGGGATTCCAACTGCACTTCGCCGAAGGCGCCGCGGGAACGCTTGTCCCCCAGCAACTCCTGGAGGCTCACCACGTTGGTGGTGAGGCCGTCGATCTTCTTCTGGGCCTCGTCGATGGTGGCC
>JAGUYQ010000297.1 GCA_020061285.1 Betaproteobacteria bacterium | reverse complement strand
GGTGTAAATGCCGTTTTCCCGCTGCACCACCCGGTCCTTCTCGTCGCCGAAGGCGGTGGAGCGGAACCACTTGGCGCCGTCCTGAAGGTAGATGTGGCCCCGTTCTTCGAGGGCGTTTACCACCCGCTCCACCATGCCGCCGTCGTAGAGGGATTTCTCCGAGAACCAGTGGTCGAAGGTGACGCCGAATTCCATCAGGTCGTTGCGGCAGTCGCCCAGTTGTTCGGTGAGGGCGATGTTGTGCAGGTAGTCGTAGTCGTCGCCGAGCAGATGCTTCGCCTCGGCGATCAGCTTGTCCAGGTGGGTTTCGATGTCGTCGTCGTCGCCGGGGGCGTGCTGGAGCACGGCGGTGGGCTGGCGCACGTAGCGGATGCCGTGGGAGTTGAGCACTTCCTTCGCCATGTCGCGGACGTAATCGCCCTGGTAGCCGTTCTTCGGGAAGGGCAGGGGGATGCCGTTCTGTTCCAGGTAGCGCAGCCAGGTGGAGAGGGCGAGGATGTCCATCTGCCGCCCGGCATCGTTGACGTAATACTCGCGGGCAACGTCGTAGCCCGCTGCTTCCAGCACGCTGGCCAGGCTGGCGCCGAAGGCGGCCCCCCGGCCATGGCCGACGTGGAGGGGACCGGTGGGGTTGGCGGAAACGAACTCTAGTTGGATTTTCTTCCCTTGGCCCAGGTTCCCTCGTCCGTAGGCTTCGCCCTGGCTCAGGATGTCGGTCACCACCCGGCGCTTGGCGGCGGGGGTGAGAAAAACGTTGATGAAGCCGGGGCCGGCGATTTCCGTTTTGGCGACGAAGGCGGAGGAGGGCAGGGATTCGAGCAGCTTGGCGGCGACTTCCCGCGGGTTGCGCTTCAGGGTCTTGGCCACCTGCATCGCCGCGTTGCAGGCGAAGTCGCCGTGGTCGGCGTGCTTGGGGCGGGCGATGTCCACCGGGGTGGAGGCCAGTTCCGGGGCGACGATTTCAAGCGCTTCCCGGAAAAGTTGAATAAGGTGTTGTTTCACGAAACGGCTCGGGCAAAAGCTCGATTTTATCCCTTTCCCGGCGCGGACGCATTATCGCCGGTGGCTGCGCGCTGGAATAAAATCCTTGTTTTCCGCTTACACTTCCGTCATGAGCAGCCAGAATTCACGAATTTCAAGCCGCCGCCCCCTGGATGGCCGGGTGAAAGTCATTCCCCCCAGCGGGCCGGGTTTCGACGGGGAGGTCGACGATGTTTCCACCGGCGGCCTGGCGGCCCTGCTCGACGCCCCCCTGGCACGGGACAGCATTTGCCATGTTTATTTCCTGCTGCCCCTGGATGGGGGCCAGACCCTCGTCCAGGCTCGCTGCCGCGTGGCCGGAAGCCGTCCGGTGGAACGGGTGGGGCGCTACCGCGCCGGACTCCAGTTCGTGGAATTCGTCAGCGACGAAACCGCCGCCCTGCGGGCCATCGGCCAGTACATCGAAGACGCCGCTTCACGCGCCTAGAACTCCAGCGGGTCCACGTCCAGGGACCAGCGCACCTTCTGCTGTTTTTCCCGGCGCAGGGCCGCCATCCAGCGGGCAAGGAATGTCTGCAAGGGTTTGCGGGCGTCGGCCTGCACCAGCAGGTGGGCCCGCTCCTTGCCCGCCAGCCGGGCCATCTGGGCCGGAACCGGGTCGTAGATATCCACCGGGTAGTCCAGGCGTTTTCCCAGGTTCATGGCCTGCTGCAGAAAATCCAGGGCGTTCGACAGGGACGGCGCTTCCGCCCGCAGCAGGGCTTGGTGGCAAAAGGGCGGAAAGCGGGCCATCCGCCTCTCCTCCAGCAGGCTGTCGGCGAAGGACGCGTAATCGTGGCGTTGCAGGGCGGCGTAAAGAGGGTGGTCGGGGAAGCCGGTCTGGATCAGCACTTCCCCCGCCGCCGCCGCCCGCCCCGCCCGCCCCGCCACCTGCATCAACTGGGCGAACAGCCGCTCCGAGGCGCGGAAGTCGGAACTGTAGAGGGCGCCGTCGGCGTCGAGAATGCCCACCAGGGTGAGTTGGGGAAAATCGTGCCCTTTCGCCAGCATCTGGGTGCCCACCAGGATGTCGGCCTCGCCGGCGTGGACCTGGGCCAGCATGTCCTTGAGGGCGTGCTTGCGCCGGGTGCTGTCCCGGTCCACCCGCAGGATGCGCGCCTCGGGAAAACGGGCGGCGAGGGTTTCCTCCACCCGCTGGGTGCCGTGGCCGACGGAGACCAAGTCGGCGTTGCCGCAAGAGGGGCAGGCGAGGGGAATGCGCTCCTCGTGGCCGCAGTGGTGGCAGCGCAGAACCCTTTCCCGCAGGTGCACCACCAGGCGGGTGGCGCAGCGGTAGCAGGGGGCGGCCCAGCCGCAGGCGGAGCACAGCAGCACGGGGGCGAAGCCCCGGCGGTTGATGAACAACAGGCTCTGCTCTTTCCGCTCCAGGCGGGAGCCGATAGCCCGCAGCAGGGGCTCGGAAAAGCCCTGCTCCGGCTTGTAGCGGCGGCTGTCCACCAGATGCACGGCAGGCAGGGCGGCGTTTTCCGCCGCCCGTTCAGGAAGGTCCAACAAGGTGTAGCGGCCGGTTTGGGCGTTGTGCCAGCTTTCCAGGGAGGGGGTGGCGGAGCCCAGAACGATCGGCACCCCGCTCTGGCTGGCGCGGACCACGGCCACGTCCCGGGCTGAATAGCGTAGGCCGTCCTGCTGTTTGTAGGAGCCGTCGTGTTCCTCGTCAGCGACGATCAAGCCCAGCCGCGGCAGGGGGGTAAAGACGGCCAGCCGCGTGCCGAGGACGATATCCGCTTGGCCCGACTGGGCCAGCAGCCAGTGGTGCAGCCGTTCGGTGTCGTTGAGGCCGCTGTGCAGGCTGACCAGGGACTTGCCGGGAAAGCGGCGTCGGATGCGGTCTTCCAGTTGAGGCGTGAGGTTGATTTCGGGCACCAGCGCCAGGGCTTGCTGTCCCTGCGCCAAGGCGTGGGCGATGAGGCGCAGGTAGACCTCGGTCTTGCCGCTGCCGGTGATGCCGTGCAGCAGCCATACCCGGTAGCCCGGCCCGGCGTTCAACACGGACTCCACCGCCGTCCGTTGGGGCGGGGACAGGTCCGGCAGGAGGGGGGGGTCCGCGGCGGGATTGGCGAGGGTCGGCAGTTCCGTCCGTTCTTCCACCCAGCCCTGGGCGATGAACTGTTTCAAGGCCAAGGGGGCGCTGGCGGCGAGATCGGCGATTTCTTCCCGGTAGGCGGCGCCCTTGTCCTGCAACAGGGCGAGGAGTTTTTTCTGTACCCCCGCCCTTGGCGGCAGTTGTTCCGGGCTCAAGGCTTGCCCCGTCTCGGTCAGGTGGTAGCGGCGACGGGACGGCAGGTTTTGCTCGCCGGTCTGGCGCAGGCGGGTGGGCAGGCTGTTGAGCACCACTTCGCCCAGGGGGTGGTGGTAGTAGTCGGCGCAGAAGCCCAGCAGCTTCAAGTCAGCCGCCGACAGGGGCGGGATGTCGCGGAAGAGATGGCCGACGGCCTTGAGCTTGGCGGGGGGCAGGTCGCTGCGGTCGCTCAGGCCGACCAGCACCCCCACCACCTGGCGGCGGCCGAAAGGGACGCGCACACGGCGGCCGATATCCTCCGGCGTGGCGCCGGGGGCGAGGTAGTCGAAGACCTCGTCCAGGGGGACATCCAGGGCGACGCGGGCGATGGGTGGAGTCATGGTCCGCCCCGCCGTCGCGTCAGTGGTATTGCCGGCTCAGCTCGTGCACCGCTTCCACCAGGGCGGCGGCGTTTTCCGGCGGGGTGAATTGGGAAATGCCGTGGCCCAGGTTGAAGACATGGCCGGAGCCTTGGCCGTAGCTGGCCAGGATTTTTGCCGTTTCGCGGCGTATCGCCTCGGGATTGGAGAACAGCACCGCCGGGTCCAGGTTGCCTTGCAGGGCCACCTTGTCGCCGATGCGGCGGCGGGCCTCGCCGATGTCCACGGTCCAGTCGAGGCCGATGGCGTCGCAGCCGGTGGCGGCGATGGCTTCCAGCCACAGGCCGCCGCCCTTGGTGAAGAGGATCACCGGTATTTT
>JAGUYQ010000082.1 GCA_020061285.1 Betaproteobacteria bacterium | reverse complement strand
TCCACCGCCGCCACGACGGCGGCCATGCGCTCGTATTGCTGGCGGGAGATGAACACCGTGGTGGCGGAAAACAGATGGGGCCGAGTCTGGGCGATGCTGCCGCCCAGGCCGGCCAGGGTCGGCTCGCTTTCCAACTGCTGGGCGAGGCGCTCGGCGTTGAGGGTGCGGCAGGCGCAGCCCCGGTTGAGCCCCTCGGGAGTCAACAGGTTGGGAGTGGAGTGCAGGGCGGCGAGCCGGGTCATGGCTGCCGCCGCTCAGTAGGCAAAGCGCCCCCGCAGTTCATCCAGGTTCAGTTCCCGCAAGATATGCTCCAGGCGCTCCCGTGCGTTTTTTCTCGGGGCGTCCTTGAAAGTGGCGATGATCAGTTCGTTTTTCATCGAGTGCTCCCAGCCCACTAGTTCCGTCACCGTCACCTGGTAGCCGTGGGATTCGAGCAGCAGGCAGCGCAGCACATTGGTGATGAGGCTGCCGAATTCCCGCGTGTGGATGGGATGGCGCCAGATTTCGGAGAGAGGGGTCTTGGCGAAGGAGGCGTTCTTGTTCTTGCGCAGAACCGCTGCCACCTCGGCCTGGCAACAGGGCACCAGGACGATGAAGCGGGCCCGTTTGTGCAGGGCGAAGCGGATGGCGTCGTCCGTGGCCGTGTTGCAGGCGTGGAGCGCCGTCACCACGTCGATGCGTTCCGGCAGTTCCGGGGAGGCGATGGATTCCTCCACCGACAGGTTGAGGAAGGACATGCGCCCGAAACCCAGCCGCGCGGCCAACTCGCGGGATTTGGCGACCAGCTCCTCGCGGGTCTCGATGCCGTAGATGCGGCCCGCCCCCCGCTCCTTGAGAAACAGGTCGTAGAGGATGAAGCCCAGGTAGGACTTGCCCGCACCGTGATCGGCCAGGGCGAGGTCGCCGCCGTCGGCCAGCACTTCGTTCAGCAACGGCTCGATGAACTGGAACAGGTGATATACCTGCTTCAGCTTACGCCGGCTGTCCTGGTTGAGCTTGCCGTCCCGGGTGAGGATGTGCAGCTCTTTCAGCAGTTCGATGGACTGGCCGGGGCGGATTTCGGGAATGGCGGTCACTCAAAGGTCCTGCGAAGCGGTGAAGCCGCTATTCTATCAGCCGAGCCAGCTTTCCACCTTCTTCCGGTCCGGCACGCCGCCGGAATGGACCACCTTGCCGTCGATCACCACCCCCGGCGTGGACATGACGCCGTAGCCGAGGATGGCCCCCATGTCCTGCACCTTCTCGATCTTCACCGCCACGCCCTTGCCCTGGGCCACGTCCTGGATGAGCTTGGCGGTAGTTTCGCAGTTGGCGCAGCCGGAGCCCAGTACCTTGATGTCTTTCATGCCGTTTCTCCTTATCAGCAGCAGGATTTTCCACCTGCGGTCGGCGTACAGCAAGCCTCCCCGGCAACGGGAATGGCTGCCAGCAGGGTATTGGCGCCCTTGGCAGCCAGGGCTTCGTCGAAGGCGGCGTCGTTCTTCTGCCCGGCTTCGTCGCGGATGTGGCGGGCGATCTCGATCACCGTGTCCACTTGGTGTTGCGGCACGCCGTATTCCCGCAGCTTGTCGATCTGGCACAGGCCGCGATTGGGGTGGTTGGCGGCGATATTGGCCGCCAGGGCCACCAGGGCGACGACGGAGGGGTGGAGTTCGGTTTGGCTCATAGTATATTTCCCAGTGCGTTGAACAGGACGCCGACGATGACGAAGGCGGTGGCGAGGTAGGCGGCGAAAATTCCCAGCAGGGGCCATTTGACCACCTTGCGCAGGATGATCATCTCCGGCGCCGACAGGGCCACCACCGCCATCATGAAGGCCAGCACCGTGCCCAGGGGAACGCCCTTGTGCAGCAGCACCTCGGCGATGGGAATGATGCCCACGGCGTCGGAATACAGGGGCACCCCCACCAGCACGGCGCCGATTACCGACAGGATGCCGCCGTCGCCGGCGATGTTGACGATCAAATCCTTGGGCACGTAGCCGTGGATGAGTGCGCCGATGCCGACACCGATGAGGATGAATTTCCAGATGCGCCCCACGATCTGCCGCACCTCCTCCAGGGCGAAGGCGTGGCGGCCCTTGAGGGACGTATCTTCCTCTATTTTCGCCGTCTCGCCCATGTGGATTTTCCACACGTACTCCTCCACCCAGCGCTCGGGCTTGAAGCGCTCGATGACGAAGCCGCCGATGAAGGCCACCGTCAACCCCGTCGCCACGTAAATGACGGCCAGCTTCCAGCCGATGACCGAGGCCAGTACCACCACCGCCACCTCGTTCACCATGGGGCTGGCGATGAGGAAGGACAGGGTCACGCCGAGGGGAATGCCCGCCTCGACGAAGCCGATGAACAGGGGCACCGAGGAGCAGGAACAAAACGGCGTCACCGCCCCCAGCCCTACCGCCATGAAGCGGCTGCTCACGTTGCCCCGGTTGCGGATGAACTCCCTCACCGTCTCCGGCCGCAGCAGCGCCCGCAGCAGGCCCATGAGGTAGATCACGGTGGTGAGCAGCACCAGGATTTTCGTCACATCCATGACGAAAAAATGGGCCGCGTCGCCGAAGGACGAGCCTTCCAGGCCCGCCAGGCGATAGACCAGTAAATCCGCTAAGGCTTCAAACATGGGCGCTTACACTCCCAGTGCGTCGCGCACCGCCTGCACCAAGCGGGTGCGGATGTCGTTCCGCACCGTCAGGAAGGAATCCAGGGGCTCGCCATGAGGGTCGTGGAAAGGCAGGTGGATGGAACGCACGGGACGGGGAAAGACCGGGCAGGTTTCCCTGGCGTTATCGCAGACGGTGACCACCAGGTCGATGTCCTCGTCCATCACCGCGTCCACGTCCTTGGGGTGAAGCCCCTCGGTAGGCAAGCCGGCGAGCTTC